>JAGREQ010000136.1 GCA_020446465.1 Novosphingobium sp.
GCCTGATCTTTCCAAATACCTGATCTGCCCGATGCCGGGGCTGCTGGTAAACCTGCACGTTGCAGAAGGCGACGAAGTGCAGGCAGGTCAACCGCTTGCCACAGTGGAAGCGATGAAGATGGAAAACATCCTGCGCGCTGAAAAGGCGGGCACGGTGAAGGCGGTCAACGCCAAACAGGGTGACAGCCTGGCCGTGGATGCGATTATTCTGGAGCTGGAGTAAGCCGCAAAACCCTGTGCGGAACTTGTCCGGCAACCTTACCGGACGAGTTCTGCATCCAGAAACGCAGCCACATCAGCGAGGTCCACGTCGCGCGCAAGAAAAGCATCGCCTATGCCGCGCATCAACACGAAGGGCAGGGTGCCTGCGTCCATCTTCTTGTCATGCAGCATGTGCGCGGCGAGCGCCTGCCCATTGCATGTCAGGCCAAGCGAGGAAAGTTCAGCGCGTAATCCGGCTGCGGTGAGCGTCCTTGCAGCGCGTTCTGCATCGCTGCCATCCATCAGTCCACGTCTTGCGGAATAGCGGGCCGCCAGTACCATGCCGATGGCGACAGCTTCGCCGTGGAGCAGATCGGGGGAGTAGCCTGTTTCGGCTTCCAGCGCATGGCCGAAGGTGTGCCCCAGATTCAGGAGGGCGCGCTGGCCGCTTGTTTCGCGCTCGTCCGCTTCGGCGATCCGGGCCTTGGCCTCGACACTGCGCGAAACCGCGTATTCCTGCGCAGCATGGTCACCCGCTATGACTTTGGCGCCATTTTCTTCGCACCAGTCGAAAAAGGCAGCATCGCCCAGTAGGCCATATTTGACGACTTCGGCATAGCCTGCGCCCATTTCACGATGCGGAAGAGTGCCCAGCGCATCGAGATCGGCGAGCACCAATGATGGCTGATGAAATGCGCCGACCAGGTTCTTGCCTGCCGGAGAATTGATCGCGGTCTTGCCGCCCACGCTGGAATCGACTTGCGCCAGCAGCGTCGTTGGCAACTGGATGAAATGGCAGCCGCGCTTCAGAACCGATGCGGCAAAGCCGGTAAGGTCGCCAATCACCCCGCCGCCAAGGGCCAGCACATGATCGCCGCGTTCAACTTCTTCTGCAAGGAGCCATTCGACAACGCGCTCCAGCCCGGCCCAGCTCTTGCTGCCTTCGCCGGGATTGAGCACCAGCCATTGCGGATCGAACCCGCCGCCACGCAATGCGCCATCGACAATCTCGCGCCAATGCGCGGCGACATTGACGTCAGTGACGATCGGCACCCGCTTTTTGCGGAGCCTGTCGCCACATTGCGCCGGCAAGTCTGCCAGCAGGCCGGAACCGACGCGCACTTCGTATGGTCGTCCGGCGACGTTGACGGGAATTACAGCCATGAATCTATCGCCTGCAGAATGTTCGAGATTGTAACCTGATGCGGCCCGGTCTTGCTGATGATGTGGATTGGCGCCTGAGAATAGGCGGGTTCACGTTCAGCACGCAACCGGGTGAGAATCTCACGCGGGTTGCCGTTACGCAACAAGGGCCGCGTATCCTTGCGTGACACGCGATCCACCAGCGTATCAACATCGGCATCGAGCCACACCGCGATGCCCTTATCGAGAATCAGTGCGCGGGTTTCAGGATCGCAGAATGCACCGCCGCCCGTTGCGATCACACCTTTTGCGCCTTCCATGAGGCGGGCAATCACGCGACGCTCCCCATCGCGGAAGCTCGCTTCGCCATAGTGTTCGAAAATCTCGCTGATCGGCATCTTGGCCGCTTCCTCAATAGCATCGTCAGCATCGACGAACGGCACGTGCAGCATGGTGGCCATTCTGCGACCGACCGACGATTTGCCCACGCCCATCATGCCGACCAGCACGACAGGGCGGTCAATCCGTTCCGCGATTCGGGCGATCTCAATATCGCTGAGGGTGGAGCCATCGTTTGTCATTGCCGTTCCGGCTATAGATAGGGTAGGCGGCAACGCAAGTGATCCGGCGGTTCTCCCTTGTGCCGGATGTGGACGGATTGGAGTTAACGAGACGTGAGCAGCAGGCGGATTGTGATGGGCCTGCTTGTCTTGCTGGCCGCTCTGCTGATCTATGCGTGGGTTGATGGTGGGGAAGAACCCGTCCACGATATTGTCGCGCCGGTTACATTGCCGCAGAGTGCATCGGGTTAAGGCGCGGCCGCGTTGTTCAGGAATTGACAGGCGATATCAGGAATGAAGCGTAAATATCTCATCCTTGGCGCGGTTATTGGCCTCTCGTCATCATTCGTGCTGGCGCAGGATGCACCCGAATCTCTCTTGCCGCCGGGATTTGGTGATCCAGCCCCGGCGCCTGCACCTGCCCCCGCAACGAAGCCGCCATCTTCATCCAGCAGCAGGCCGTCGTCCACACAGGCCCCGCGCCCTGTAATTCAACCCTTGCCCGGTATGAGTGCACCCGAAATTTCCGGTGTGCCAAGCGGATCAGCCGCGTTTTCCCTCCCTGACGATTTTCCCAGCATTGCCGAAATCGAGGCAATGACAACGGATGAGATCGACGAACTTCTGGGCCTTAAACCCAAGTTTGATATTCCCCCCGCCGCCCGACGCAAGCTGGATAGCGTGGGAATCATCAACAGCAGGGAAGGGGGCTTCCCATCGCGAATGCTGGCGGGGCAGCCTGCATCGCTGGTGCGGGCTGCGCTGGCCGGGAACAAGGGGCCGCTCGTTTCGCGCTGGGGGCATATTCTCCTTCGCCGCGCGCTCGCCACCCGGTTCGATGCGCCGCAAGGGATGAACCCGGTTGAATTTGCGGCCCTGCGCGCTGCATTGCTCAATCGTCTGGGGGAAAGTGTTCCGGCCCGCGCACTGGTGCAGGATGTTGATACGGCCAATTACAACGACGCCCTGACGAAAGCTGCAATCGATTCCTACATCGCTACCGGCGATATTCTTGGCACATGCCCGGCCGTTCGCCTGCAAGGTGGCGCGCGCGAGGGGGCACAGTGGGACATGCTGCGCGCGATCTGCGGAGCCTACGCTGGTGAAGGCACCAGTGCCGACCGGACTTTGAACAAGATGCTGCGGCAGGGCAAAGTTGCGAAAATAGACGTCCTCTTGGCCCAGCGTTTTGCCGGGGCTGCCGGGAAAACCCGCAGGACAGTGAATATCGAGTGGGATGAGGTCGAGAAGATCACGCCCTGGCGCTATGCACTGGCAAGCGCGCTGGGTATCGAAGTGCCGCAGTCATTGCTGAAAGGCGCATCGCCCTATTATCGCAAGGCTGCATCGACGGCCCCGATGCTGCCGTTGCCCGATCGCGCCTGGGGGGCATCGCTGGCGGCAGAACGCGGCATTCTTTCCAGCGCGGCGCTGGTTGATCTCTACTCTCAGATTTACAGCGACAGCGAAATCGAAGGCTCGCTGTCAGGTATTGCCAGCGATTTGCGCGACTCTTTTGTTGCCGAAACGCCTGCGGCGCGGCTTTCTGCGATGCAGCAGGTATGGGGCGCCGAGAAGACTGCGCCTTATGCCATGCAGGTGATGACAGCGCGCGCAGCGGCGCGAATCCCGCCCAGTGATGATTTTGCCGACTCAGCGGGCGCGATTATCGCGTCCATGCTGACGGCGGGGCTGGACCATGGCGCCATGCGTTGGAAAGGCATCGTTGCAGATGGCAGTCAAGGTTGGGCCTTGCTCGCTTTGGCCGAACCGAAAACCAATGCCAGAGCCAGCACGGGTGCGCTCGACAGCTTTATCGACGATGACGATAGCGTCGAGCAACGCAAGTCGCGGTTTCTGGTTGCCGGGTTGGCCGGGCTTGGTCGTCTAAGCGAGGCAGACACTGCGAATGCCGCCAAGCGGCTCAACGTTGATTTTGCGCGTCAGACCCGCTGGAGCCGGATGATTGACCGTGCCGCCGATGTGCGCAACCCGGCGCTTGTCGCCTTGCTTGCGGGCGTCGGGATGCAAGGGAAAAGCTGGGACAAGATGACGGCGCGCCACCTGTTTCATATCGTCGGCGCGTTGCATCGCGTTGGGCTGGATGCCGAAGCGCGTATGATCGCAGCCGAGGCGGTCGCCAGGGGCTAGGATCAGGAGCCAGTGGCGAAAGGAAGTCCGCCCGCTGACGTGATTGAACAGTTTCTGGCCATGCTTGCGGCGGAACGCGGTGCAGCAGCAAATACGCTTGCGGCCTATCGCCGTGATCTTGAACAGGCTGAGTCAATAGTTGGGCACATCGCTGGTGCGGACAGGGCAACGCTGGGCGATCTGGCAACGGCCTGGGCAGGACTTGCCCCATCCAGTCTGGCCCGTAAATCTTCTGCCTTGCGCCAGTTCTTTGCTTTTCTGGAGGATGAAGGGTTTCGTGAAGATGATCCTTCCAGCGCCCTGCCGCGCCCGGTTGCGCGACGCCCCTTGCCGCGTTTGCTGACGCACGATGAAGTCGATGCACTTTTCCAGCAGGCAGAAATGGAAGCACAGACGGGAAAACCGGCAGCAGTGCGGATGCTGACACTGCTGGAACTGCTTTACGGGTCCGGCCTTCGGGCAAGCGAGCTTGTCTCCTTGCCGCGCAATGCGGTGCCCCGTGATGCTCCGTTTCTGACCGTTATGGGCAAAGGCGGGCAGGCGCGCATGGTTCCTGTGGGTAAACGCGCCACGCAGGCGCTGGCAGCCTGGCTGGCTATCCGCCCTGACGAAGGCCGCTATCTCTTTCCGTCACGCGGCAAACATCTGGGGCGTGTGCGGCTGTTCCAGCTCTTGCGCGACCTCGCCGTCAGGGCCGGAATTGCACCGGAAAAGGTCAGCCCTCACGTGTTGCGCCATGCCTTTGCCACGCATTTGTTGGAAGGCGGTGCGGACTTGCGGATGGTGCAAACCTTGCTTGGCCATGCGGACATTGCGACCACGCAGATATATACGCATGTGGACAGTGCCCGACTTGTGGCGCTGGTCAATGAACGTCATCCCCTTGCGGGACAGGCGAAGTCGGATTAGCGCAGACAGATGATTTCCTATCTCGATTTCGAAAAGCCTGTTGCCGCGCTCGATGCGCGCATTCGTGAATTGCGCGCTGCGGCAGAAGGCGATGACGTGGACATTACGCAGGAGCTTTCAAAGTTGGAGGCGAAAAGCGCCCAGCTTCTGGCGAGCGCCTATGCCTCGCTGACTCCCTGGCAGAAAACACAGGTCGCCCGTCATCCGCGCCGCCCCCATTTCGTCGATTATGTCGAACGGGTGTTTGAAGATTTTATTCCGCTGGGCGGCGATCGTCATTTTGGCGAAGACGAAGCGATCATGGGCGGCCTGGCTCGGCTCAATGGCCGGCGTGTCATGCTGATCGGCCATGAAAAAGGGCATGATACGACAAGCCGGCTGCGTCACAATTTCGGCATGGGCAAGCCCGAAGGCTATCGCAAGGCTATCCGCCTGATGGAAATGGCCGGGCGTTTCGGGCTGCCGGTTGTCACGCTGGTTGATACATCGGGCGCATTTCCGGGTGTTGAGGCGGAAGAACGCGGACAGGCCGAAGCCATTGCCCGTTCGACAGAGGCATGTCTTGGCCTGCCGGTGCCAATGGTGGCTGTCATCGTGGGTGAGGGCGGTTCTGGCGGCGCAGTGGCTCTTGCCAGTGCAGAACGCGTGCTGATGATGGAACATGCGATCTATTCAGTAATTTCGCCCGAAGGCTGCGCGTCGATCCTGTGGCGAACGGCCGACAAGGCGGCCGATGCGGCAGAAGCGATGAAAGTCACCGCACAGGATCTGCTCGCGTTAAACGTGATTGATCGCATTGTGCCAGAGCCGGTGGGCGGTGCCCATCGCGATCCGCAAGGTGCGGCTGAAGCCCTGGCGCAAGCGCTTGGCGATGAGCTTGATCAGCTTTCTGGCAAGAGCGCCGGGGAGTTACGGCGCGTGCGGGAAGAGCGCTTTTTGCGCATTGGTTCAGCCTGAAGTCAGGCGTGAGCGGAAAACTGGAGGGAACCGAATCTGGCCCGACG
>JAGREQ010000137.1 GCA_020446465.1 Novosphingobium sp.
CACGCGTGGCGCGGTAGAGCGTCTTGCGCTCTTCGACGGAAGCTTGTTTCCAGTCTAGGGCCATGCGGATTACCGGTTTTACAGGCGGATTACGGAAGACGCGGCAGCGTGCGCAGATTTATGGTTCGAACGCCAACAATTACGTAAATAGGACTACAGTCATATAAAGCTTGCACTGCGCTGAAGGGCTGAGGCATATTTGTTCACTGTCTGTTCTATTGAAGGAGCACGGAAACGACACACGCCGCTGTTGCGGGAAAGGATCAGCATGAACCAGAACACACCCATCCTTGCGACATCGGGCGCGCTCGTCCTCGATCAGGTAGGGGACATCAGCGCGCCTGCACCGAAAACGGACCTGCCGCCGCTGCGCTTCGAATTAGAGCAGTATCGCCGTTTCATCGAGGATGAGGGGCTGCCGGAGGAGCAGGCACAGGAACTGCTGGGTGCGATCTGGCTGATCATCGCACGGTTCGTGGATATCGGATTCCGGCTCGATCCGGTGCAGATGATCGAGGACGCCAAGGCGTCTTCTGTGGGTGAAAAGAAGCCGTCGCTGGAGGCGGATTCGCGGCCCGTGGTATCCTGCCGGAAAGCATTCAACAAGGTAGCGAAACCCACGCCTGTGCGCCGCAAGCGGCGCGCGGGCAGGAGAAAGGATTCATGAAAACCACGACCCGTCTTCCGCATCCCAAGAAGGCTGTTTTCTATCTGCGCATTTCCGACAAGGCGCAGGAGCGGCGTGGCAGCGGCCTCGCATCGCAGGAAGCGTGCTGCCAGGAGTATGCGCGGTTCCGCAACTATGAAGTCGATGATGTATTCAAGGAAGTGTTGACCGGCGGCGAGCAGGACCGGCCTGTCATGAAGCTGCTGCTGGCCTATCTGCGCAAGCATCGCAAGGAAGGGCGGGTCGTTATCATTGACGACATCAGCCGCTTTGCGCGCGACCTTCGCGGGCACCTGGCGTTGCGCGAAGAGTTGAAGGCGGCGGGTGGCATTCTTGAAAGCCCGCGTATCGAGTTCGCAGATGACGCGGACTCCCTGTTGCGGGAGAACATTCTCGCGAGCGCGGCACAGCACCAGCGCCAGAAGAACGCCGAACAGACGAAAGCCCGGATGCGCGGGCGTGTGCTGAACGGATACTGGCCGTTCATGCCTGCTGTCGGATACAAGCACGAGCGCCGGTCGGGCGAAGGAATGATACTGGTGCGCGACGAGCCGAAGGCGTCACTGGTCCAGGAGGCGCTGGAAGGCTTTGCCTCTGGCCGGTTTGCCTCGCAGGGTGAGGTGCTGCGCTTTCTGGAATCGCAGATTTTCTTTCCGAAGAACCGGAGCGGCACGGTCCGCTACCAGCAGGTTTACGATATTCTGACGCGGCCGATTTACGCGGGCTACGTCGAAGCGCCCAAATGGGATGTGTCGCTGCGCAAGGGTCGCCATGAAGGTTTGATTACACTGGAGATGCATGAGCGTATTCAGGAGCAGCTGCGCGCGGGCACCCGTGCGGCCTTCCGTGCCGATATCAGCGCAGACTTTCCCCTGCGGGGTCATGTGGCCTGCGCGCAGTGCGGCAAGCCGCTGACCTCATGCTGGTCCACACCGCGCAATGGCAACAAGCATCCCTACTACATGTGTTTCTGGAAAGCGTGCCCGCGATACCGGAAGTCGATCCGGCGCGATCAGCTGGAAGGCGCTTTTGTCAAACTGCTGGACCGCCTGACGCCGAGTCAGCGCTTGGTCGATCTGGCTGGCGCGATGTTTCGCGATGCCTGGGGACAGCGCGAAGCGCTGGCACGGGCTGTCAGGCAGGAGCAGGGCCACGAGGTCACCAAAGTGCAGAAGCAGATGGAGACGCTGCTGGACCGCATTCTGGAGGCATCCTCACCGGCTGTAATCGTAGCCTACGAGAAACGGATTGCGGAGCTGGAAAAAGTGCTGCTGGTGCTGGAAGAGAAGCAGCGGGCAGGCGCGCCGAGACAGGGCACCTTTGAGGAGTTGTTCGAACTCGCAATGCGCTATCTAGCAAGTCCTTCAAAAATTTGGAAAATGGGCAAGATCGAGTACCAGAAACTGGTGCTGCGTTTGACCTTTGCCGAGCGTTTGCTGTGGTGCCCCGAAAGTGGATTTCGAACCGCCAAAACATCGTTGCCATTCAAGATGTTAGATGCGTTCGAAAGTGGGGAAAAAGAAATGGCGCACCCGACAGGATTCGAACCTGTGGCCCCCAGATTAGGAATCTGATGCTCTATCCTGCTGAGCTACGGGCGCCCGGCGATCCCTGTAATGGCAGGAACCGCGAAGGGCAATCAGTTGATGTCGTCAGGCCGGGCAACCGGGAACAATAACGGCGCAACAGCGATACCTTCTTCCGCCAGTTCTTGCGCTTCCTTCATCGTTGCCTCGCCATGAATCGGGCCATTATCGCGCTCGCCATAATGGATCGCACGCGATTCTTCGGCAAACTTGTCGCCAACCCACTTTGACGTTTTAAGGGCTTCGGCCTGTATTTCTGCCAGCTTGTGCATCGCCTCACGCATCTGGGCAGGCATTTCAGGTGGAATCTTGCCGCCTGCAACAGGTTGCGCGGTTTCCTCCGACGTGGAGCCGTCCGTTACAGCATCGTTCACGCGGCTGACGGCAACCTGATTACCCTTGCGCGGGACAGCGGGCGCCATAGGCGCCTTATCGACAGATTCGCTTCCGCATTGGGGGCAGCAGAGCAAGCCACGGGATTTCTGGCTGGCAAAGTCTTCTGATGATGAAAACCAGCCTTCAAAGCGGTGGCCATCTTGGCAGGAAAGGTCAAAAACGATCATATCATTGCCGATTTAGAAATCTTGCGCCGATTGGCAAGGCTTGGCAGTTGACGACGCACTTCTGCAATCCGTTCAACCGAAAGCTCTGCATAGCCGATACCGGGGCGATCGCCCCCCATGTCGAGCACCACTTCGCCCCACGGATCAACCACTAGCGAATGCCCGTAAGTGCTGCGTCCGTCAGCATGTTCACCGACCTGGGCTGTGGCGATAACGTAGGCGCTCGCTTCCACTGCCCGCGCGCGCAACAAAAGGTGCCAGTGCGCCTTGCCGGTGGGAACCGTAAAGGCAGCGGGAATGGCAATCGCATCGCAGGCCTTGTCGCCAAGCGCGCTGAAAAGCGCGGGAAACCGCATGTCGTAACAGATGGCCAGTCCCAATGTGCCTATGGGCGTTTGCGCGGCAACCACCTCGTCGCCCGGTTCATAAGCATTGGATTCGCGCCATGATTCGCCGGTGGCAAGATCGACATCGAACATGTGGATCTTGTCATAACGTGCCGCGACTGTGCCATCGGGTGCCAGCAACAAGGACCGATTGGCCCAGCGCCCACCCTCACCAGCAACCGCCAGTGAGCCAAGAGCTACCCATATTCCATGTTGGCGCGCTGCTGCGCTGACATGGTCCAGCACCGGGTTTTCGGATTCCGGCAGGATATGCGGCGTTGCGCGCTTTCTATCCCGGTCGAGAAGGCCAGCCATTTCCGGCGTGAAGAGCATTTGCGCGCCCTCCCCCGCTGCCTCGGCAACTGCATCGCAAATCGCAGCCGCGTTTGCATCGGGATCAATGCCCGTCGTCATCTGGAAAAGGGCGATACGAGTCATGCGCGATCAAAGCCCTAGCAGGCGGTCCAGCTCCCCGGAATGATCGAGTGCAACAAGATCATCGCTGCCACCAACTGCCTTGTTATCGATGAAAATCTGCGGAACGGTGCGCGCATTGGGCACACGCTCCAGCATTTCTGCGCGCTTAGGCCCGCCCATGGTTATATCGTATTCTTCGTAAGGCACGCCTTTGCTTTCCAGCAGGCGTTTTGCGCGCGTGCAGAACCCGCAGAAGGCCTTCGTATAGATTTCGATCTTCGGTGTTGTCATGCAAACCCCGTCAAATGGCTGTTTTCGTGCGCCTTGCGCCCTCTTGAAATATCGCGCCGCTACCATATCTGATCAAGTGTGTCATGCGCCCGGATCGGGGCATGGTGCATAATCGGAGGCGCCGCACGTCGCGGGCTCTCCATACAGTCGAATTGCTCAATGGAGGATTTGCAAGATGAACCGTTTTGATTTTACCCCCTATCGTCGCAACACTGTCGGCTTTGATCGCCTGTTCGATCTTCTCGAAAAGCAGACCCGGCAAAACAGCGGCGACAATTACCCCCCATTCAATATCGAGCGCCGGGGCCAGGACACATACCGCATCACATTGGCTGTTGCCGGTTTTCGCCCTGATGAGCTTGATATTACCGCACAGCAAAACCTGCTCGTGATTCAGGGCAAGAAGCTGGAAGATGATGCGAGCAATGGCGGAGAATTCCTGCATGTTGGCATTGCCAACCGCGGGTTTGAACGCCGCTTTGAACTGGCCGACTTCGTCCGGGTCGACAACGCCGATCTCGCTGACGGCCTTCTGGTAATCGATCTTGTGCGCGAAGTGCCCGAAGCGATGAAGCCCAAGAAGATCGCTGTCGGCGGCAAGAAACCGCTCGAAGTCGTAAAGGATGACAGTGACGGTCAGGAGGCCGATGCCGCCTGACCAGCGTAAGCCCTTTCGGGTTTCAACAGTTACCTTGAACATTCCAGAAAAAAATCGGGGGCGGATCGTCGAAACGGTCCGCCCCCTCGGCTTACGCCGACTCGTCCCTGAAAAATGGAGGCCCGGGTCGCATCAAGACATCCATTTAGTAGGGACAAGGCTGTCCGGACCAGTACTGCTCAGAACACCAACAGGCTGACCCTATTGCGAACCATTGGCAAGCATTTTATATGGTTAACGCCCGAATGGGTTAATCCCGCAGAAACCATCCTGCAAAATGGGGCTATAAATCGTGCGTCAAACCAGGCGTGACTGATGGACAGCCGCAGCAATAAACCCCGAAAACAGCGGGTGCGGATCGAAAGGTTTGCTTTTCAGTTCGGGGTGGAACTGCACCCCGATAAACCAGGGATGGTCGGGCCGCTCTACAATTTCCGGCAGGAGGCCATCGGGCGACATGCCTGAAAAAATCAGCCCGCCTTTTTCCAGCGCATCCCGATAAGCCACGTTGACTTCATATCTGTGGCGATGGCGCTCTGAAATATCGGTGCTGCCATAAATTGTCGCGGCGCGGCTGCCCGCCAGCAGTTTTGCCGGATAAGCACCCAGCCGCATCGTGCCGCCAAGGTCGCCGCCCTGCGACCGTTTTTGCAGGCCTTCTTCGCTCATCCATTCGGTGATGATCCCGACAATCGGCTCATCCGTCGGGCCAAACTCGGTTGAGGCTGCCCCCGGAATGCCTGCCGTGTTGCGCGCGCCTTCCACGCACGCCATCTGCATCCCAAGGCAAATCCCCAGGAAAGGAACCTGCCGCTCCCGCGCAAAACGCACGGAAGCAATCTTTCCTTCCGCACCCCGTTCCCCGAATCCGCCGGGCACGAGAATGGCATGAAGCGGCTCAAGCTGGGCCGCGATGTCGCTTTCATCCTGCTCGAACACCTCGGCATCAATCCAACGGATATTGACCTTGACCCTGTTGGCCATGCCCCCGTGAATGAGAGCTTCGTTCAGGGACTTGTAGGCATCTTGCAGGCCGACATACTTGCCGACCACGCCGACTGTCACTTCGCCTTCGGGATTTTGATAGCGATCGACAATATCGTGCCAGCGACTGAGGTCGGGCTGCGGCGATTCCAGCCCGAAATGGCGCAACACTTCGGCATCCAGTCCTTCTGCATGATACTGCAAGGGAACGGCATAGATGCTGGACGCATCGAGCGCCTGAATTACCGCTTCCTTACGCACGTTGCAAAACAGCGCGATCTTCTCGCGAATCTCTTGTGGAAGCACAACTTCGGCTCGACATACAATCACATCCGGCTGAATACCGAGTTTTTGCAGCTCTTTGACGGAATGCTG
>JAGREQ010000138.1 GCA_020446465.1 Novosphingobium sp.
TCCAGCCGCACATAGGCCGACAGTTCGGCGATGATTTCCGGAACCGACCAGATCATCTGCGCCAGATCGCCTTGCTGGCGCATCGTGCCGTTGACGCTGAGCGAAATGCTGCCCTTGTCCAAATGCCCAACCGCTGAAACCGGATGGACGGGGCCGCAGACTGCCGAGCCGTCGAACCCCTTTGCCATCGTCCAGGGCCGCCCGAGCTTCTTCGCCTCGGCCTGAAGATCGCGTCGAGTCAGATCGTTGCCGATTGCATAGCCCCAGACCAGTTCAAGGGCGGATGCGGCATCCACATTGCTGCCCCCCTCGCCCAGCGCAACGACAAGTTCCGCCTCATGTTCGAGGCGCTTGGTGCGCGGCGGATAGACAATGTCGGCCTCGCCAATAACCAGCGCATCGGCGGGCTTGTCGAAAAAGAACGGAGGCTCGCGGTCCGGGTCGTGCCCCATCTCACGGGCATGGTCGGCATAATTGCGCCCGACACAGAAGATTCTGCGCACTGGGAACCGCACCTGTGATCCCGCGACAGGCAGGCTGGCGGTTGCGGGCGGTTCTACAGCAAAGTCCGTCATGATGGATTTCCCGTTCGATCTCTCATTGAATTGGGTTTGGTCAGATGCTGCGCAGCATACCACCGTCAACCCTCAGCGTCGTACCGGTAATGTAGCTTGCCCGCGCCGAACAAAGGAAGCAGGCTGCATCGGCAAATTCCTGCGGATCACCATACCGTCCCATGGGAATCGTGGCACGGGAAGCAGCGGAAATCTCTTCAACCGTCTTTCCGCCCCGTTTGGCGGCAGCCGCATCGAGCTGGTCGACGCGATCCGTGTGGATGCGCCCGGGTATGAGACCGTTTACGGTTACACCGTCCGCTGCCACTTCGGCGGCAAGGGTCTTTGCCCAGCCAACAAGCGAAAGCCGCAAGGAGTTCGACAGTCCGAGATTTGGAATCGGCTGCACCACGCCGGATGAAAGCAGCGTCAAAATGCGTCCGAACGCCTGTTCACGCATGTGTGGCAGCAGGCTGGTGGCAATGCGTATGGGGGTTTCCACCATGGCACGGAACTGAGCCTCAAGCACATCTGCGTCAACGGTTGCCATGGGTCCCGGTGGCGGCCCACCTCCGTTGAGAACCAGAATGTCCGGCATCGTTCCTGCCTTGATCTGGGCCACTGCTGCATCGACAGATGCACGGTCGCCGAGGTCGGCGGCAAGCGTGGAGACATACCCGGTGGCAGATGCGGCAATTTCCACACGTACCGCCTCAAGCCTCTCAACGGAACGCCCGCTCAGGATGACATTGGCCCCCTCCGCTGCAAGGCCTTGGGCAATCGCCCTGCCCAGTCCGCCGGAAGCGCCAAATACGAGCGCGGTTCGGTTTGTTATTCCAAGGTCCATTCTGTCTCCAGTCAGTGATTGTCTTGAGAAGCTTGTCTGCGTGTTTCAGCCACGAATTCGCGAATGACGGGATGTGGCTTGCCGGGATACGAGGAAAGTTCTGGGTGCCCCTGAAGGCCGGCATAAAACCCGCCCTGCCCCTCGATTGCATCGGCAATATTCTGTCCGGGACCACCGCCCAGTGCAGAAACAGTCACCTCCCTCGTGGCAAGTGCTTCATGCAGTTCGGGCACCAGCCGGTAGCGGTGATTGCACAGAATACTGGTTTCATTACCCAATATCCGGGAAAGCCATGTGCCGCTCGCAATGCGTGCCGATCGGCGGCCCAGCCGGTATTCACCGGTCTCAATGCGTACGAAACTGTGCCTGGCGCTTGCTGGCGCAGCTTCTTCCATGTCCGCATCTTCCCAGCCCGGCAATTCACGCGCCACTGCGGTGCACATGCTTTGCATGCCAAGGCAAAGGCCCAGCACGGGCAATCCGGTTTCGCGCGCAACGCGCGCCATTTCGACCTGCCCTGCCACTGCGGACATTTCCGACCCGCCGGGCAGCAACAATCCATCCACACCATCAAAATCCTGTGCGGAAAACTGCCGGGGATCCACGAAGCGGATATCGCTTCCCGGAGCTTCGCTGTCGATCGCATCGGCCAGAGCCGCCAATGGAGCGGGACAAACATCTGTAAACTGTTTCTCGGGACCGGCAATCACAAAGACCAGACCCGACCTTTCCTTAGGAGAGTCCTCCCCCGGCTCGCCCGCCATGACACGGCCAAATCTGTCGCGCCATCCGATGACTTCACCGGGTTCCCCTCTTGTCCAGTCGACAAATTTGCCGCCTTCGAGCCTGACCGTGCGCAGCTTTGCCCCGTCTTCGACAAGCCTCTCGACGGTCGAGGAATCGGATTCAAATGCTGGATGCCAGGGAATGACAGCACAACCGCTCCAAAGGCCCATCTCCGCCAGCGGACGCGCGGCCTCCAGCCCCAGCCGCTCAGTCCAGATCAACCCGCTGGGGACCAATGCGCCATCTTCGGTTACATGCTGTACAGCGTCGGGATAACGGGAAAGATCGAATTTCGTCTCCGGCCAGAACACCCTTCCGCCTTCGCGGGCTGCGACGAGAGCCGCCGCCGCACCATAAAGAGAGGGCGTTTCCGTGTCATGCCGAACGATGACAATGCGTGGCATGAATTTCCCCGGGTTCGAAGCAGCTACGACTCTATTTTTGCACCATTTTCATAAATGATACAATTTTTCGGCCATCAATATCGAATGGGTATCGAAAAATTCGCTAAAACTCAAGGTTCATATTGTATTTTTTGTTGCTTATGTACAATATCGAATTTGAACCGAGGAAATTGCCATGAACGCCAGACTTTCGCCCCGAATGGCCGTGATCGGGGCCTCCCCCACGGCCGAAATATCGAACAAGCTGCGTGCACTCGCGCTGGCAGGCGCCGACGTCATCAATCTTGGCGAAGGGGAACTGGATTTCGCAACGCCCGGGCACATCTGCGATGCCGGAATCGAGGCAATTCGCGCAGGCGACACGAAGTATACCGCCGTTGCCGGAACCGCCGCCCTGAAGGCAGCCATTATCCGAAAATTCGAGCGCGAAAACGGCCTGCACTACCCACCGTCCGGCATCATCGCTGGGACCGGAGCCAAGCAACTCATATTCAACGCGTTTCTCGCAACGCTGGATGAAGGGGATGAGGTGATCATCCCGGCACCCTACTGGGTCAGCTATCCCGACATGGTTCGCCTTGCGGGCGCGAAGCCCGTGATCGTGCCCTGCACACCCGAAGACGGATGGAAACTGACGGCGAACGCACTCGCAGCCGCACTGAAACCACGCACGCGCTGGGTCGTGCTGAACTCCCCGAACAATCCTACAGGTGCAGTTTACACGGCTGAGGAGCTCGCAGCCCTCGGCAAGGTTCTGGACGGTCACGATGCACTCGTCATGGCCGACGATATCTACGAGCACATAGTCCATGACGGAAGTTTCGCAGCACCCGCCACCGCTATGCCCGGCCTGTTTGACCGCATTCTCACAATCAACGGCGTATCCAAGGGATATTCGATGACAGGCTGGCGCCTTGGTTACGCGGGTGGCCCAGACTGGCTGATCGGTGCCATGGAGGTCTTGCAGTCGCAGAGCACGTCAAATCCGTCCACCATTTCGCAGGCGGCAGCTATTGCTGCGCTCGATGGCGACATGTCGTTCCTCGACGGATGGAAAAGCAAGCTGATAGCCCGCCGCGGAAAAGTCCTGGAAGCAGTCGCGTCCATGCCAGGCCTTTCCGCGATTTCGACACCTGGTGCCTTTTATGTCTTTGCCGATTGTACCGGGCTGTACGGGGCAGTAACATCGCAAGGCACGAAGCTTGAAACCGACCTCGGTGTTACCGGTTACCTTCTCGACGACGCACATGTGGGTATGGTTCATGGATCCGCATTCGGTATGCCCGGACATCTGCGCATTGCCTACGCCATCGACGACGACAGGCTGGCAGAAGCACTCTCTCGTATTTCCGGCGCTCTGGCCAAACTTGAAATCCATCATTGAACCCCGGCTCATCGCCGGACCCTTCGACCTTCAGTTGAAGCGGCCAAAACAAAACCCTGCGGCAATCGCAGCGGAGTTTCTTGATTCACAGCAGTGGAATGCCGGCGGTCAAGCCGCCATTTTCAGGCCTGAGCGCGTATCAGCAGCCAGCTTTTCCATCACAGCACGGAGTTTTTCCTGCCCGGCCTCCGGGACATCGCGCAACGGCAGACGGACCGAACCGCCATCGAAGCCGCGCATGTTCATTGCCGCCTTCACCAGTTGTGGCTGGCCATAGGTGCGTGCTAGCGCGCGGTAGTCGTACCACATCGCATGAAGATCGCGCGCCAGTGCCGCGTCACCCGACTGGAATGCCCGGTAGGTTGCAAGAATGAGCTCCGGCAGGGCGCCGCTGTTGGTTGTCGAAAACCCGTCGAAGCCGGTCATCAGCGGGCCGAGGAAGGCAAGGTCCGAGGCGCAGAACGTCTTGACCCTACCGCGCAGATTATTCGCAATGCGGTCGATCGCGGTCGGATTCAGGTCACCTTGCTTGAGCCCCACCATGCCGTCGATATCGGCCAGTCTCTCGATCAGCGCCGGAGACAACGTGATGCCGATGCCCGGCGCGTTGTAGATGATGATACCCGTCTTCGACAGCGGCGCGATATCGCGGAAAAACTCGACGATCTGGTCGTCCGTGATTTCCGAAACGAAGGGCGCGGTAACCATCGGCACACCGCCCAGATCACCCGCAAGCCTTGTCAGTTCCACCACGTCGCGCGGGTCGGATCCCGCAGAACACAACATGACCGGAATGCGGTCACCGATAACGTCCATGACATGGGCGAACATTTCAGCCCGTTCCGCCGCTGTCATTGCCGGGAATTCGCCGTAGGTCCCGCCGATCAGCACGCCGTCATATCCAAGCTCGATCACCCGCTCGACATTGCGTGCCAGCCCAGCCTTGTCCAGCGCGCCATCCTTCGCAAACGGCGTCATGGTAATATTGAATATTCCGTTCAGGCGCGCGCGCGCCTCCTGGATGTCCTTCATCTCGTTTCTCCTTGTTGATTGGTCAGGCGACGACGCGGGTAAGATCGCGCGGCACGGTTCCAAGCTGGCGCCAGCCGTTTTCGGTGACCACGATTGTTTCCGAAACACCGACCGTGAATTGGCCGTAAATCCTCAGTGCCGGCGGAAGATGGAACGTCATGCCCGGCTGAAGCTCGGTCTTTACGCCGGTATTGAGCGAAAGGATCGCCCCCTCACCCCAGTCAGGCGCAAATGAAATGCCGACGGAGTAGCCAAGCCGCTTTCGGAAATTGTCCGTATAGCCTGCTGCATCGATGATCTTCTGGCAGGCGATATGCGGAACTTCGCAGGCAACTCCCGGCCTGATTTCATCGAGCGCTGCCGCAAGTGCATCCTGGCAGACTTTCATCATGTCTTCCGCTTCCGCAGGCACGGGGCCCACCCAGGCCGAACGCATCAGCGCAGCGTGGTAACGGTCATGAACAGCGGCCATTTCGAGAAATGCCGGGTCATTTTGCGAGAGCGGGGTTCGCCGCCATGTGCCATGCGGCACGCCGGTGCGTTTTGCGGTCGAAACCAGCGGTTCCATACCCATGTATTCAGAGCCTGCCTTGATGGCGGCATGCATCATGGCGGCAACGAGATCGTTGTCCGTGGCACCAGCCTTCACGGCACCAAGACCCGCCTTCATGCCCGCATCCACGTAGCTTGCAGCTTTTTCGAGCTTTCCAACTTCAAGCGGCGATTTCACCGCGCGCAGTTCCTCGACAATGCCTGCACCGTCGTGAAGCGTGCCGAGTTCGGCCTGCAATGCCTCGTATACCGCAATTGGCAGGAACCACCCGCGCTTGTCGAGCGCAATGCGCTTGCCGGACAAGCCCTTGCGGGCGATCAACTTCAACAGGAACCCGACCGGGTCCTGCCCGTCCTGATAA
>JAGREQ010000013.1 GCA_020446465.1 Novosphingobium sp.
ATCGGTCATCTGGTTGACATTCGCAGTTACAACGCACAGCTTCCGCCCTGGCCGGAGCACTCGGTAGCACTCCTTAAATACTTGTCGGAGTTCATCCAGAAAGTCGACGTAACTTCCTGCGGTGCCAATGTCGGTGTTTCGGCCCCCGTAGTCTGCCTTGTCCCAATAGGGAGGGCTGGTGACGATCAGGTCGATGCTTCCGTCGTCAATTCCAGATAGATCGCGAGAGTCGCCTTGGCGTGCCTCGAAAGCGTTAAGGTCGAGTTGCTCCCTTTCCACCCTCGACCGCATCTCTTTGACAAAGTCAGCATTCTGGTCAATGCAGATTGTCCGGCGTCCCTCCCGGATCGCGGCAACCGCCGTTGAGCCGACCCCACCGAAAGGATCGAGCACCGTCTCGCCCCAGAAGCTGAACAACTTGGTTAGGCGCTTGGGAATTTCGGTCGGGAAGGTTGCCGGGTGGATTTCATGACTGACATTAGCGATACTCCATACCGTCTTTGTATATTCTCGCCACTCTTCTTTGGTGAGTGCGCTGAGCGCCTTTACCTCTGCACTAGGCTTCATTTCTGTACTCCTATGTCTCTTTTATTCCTCGCGAGCCGGACTGTGCCGTCGATCGACACCACTTGTCGCTCGAAGTCGCGCAACATCGCGGAGGCATCGGTGTCGATACCAATCAGACCCGCTAACAGCATGTCGATCTCGCTTCGCACATCGCCGATCTCTGTTGGTCGAAAAGCAAATGTCAGCCGGTCGCGATTGGCGCTGCAGATCACGTCTCGCTGTAGACCAGCCCAAGCTGACCTCCCGAGACGCGCAAGCTCTTTCGCTGGTCCCTTCTGAATTTGCATATTCAGAAGCGGTAGTTCCGCAAGAAACCAAGCTGGCACATGGAAACCGTCGCACTCAACGTGCCATAGCCAATAGGCCATTCGCGACGACAGAATCGCCGTCACGATGTCGGCCTCCTCCATTGTTGCGCAGCGCATCCGATTAATTCCGCTGGCGCTCAGCGTTCCGCGCCAGCTGAGCTGGTCGGGGTAGTTTCGAAACACATTAAGAAAATTATAGGCTGTGCCAGCCACGAATACGTCTGCACTCAATGTAGTTCCGACAATCTCCGATGCGGTCGCCTTTGTCGGTTCCGGGCGTGCGCCTGATCGAAGTCGGTAAGGCTCTAGCGCGCGGTAGAGTGCGAATTCTGCGCCGGAGCCGAGCTTAGGCACGAGACGTGCTATAGATGCTTGACCGATCTTCACAGCTCTCGCCTCCGAAAAGATGGTCGAGCGCTGCCTACTCGTCCACTTCAGAAGACGGCTTGTCCGAATAGACGCAGGCGCCGGCCCAGGGCGCCGAATTGCAATCGTTGCACGGGTTTTCGCTTCTTCTCCAAATAGGGCGTGTGGCTGACGGTCGAAGAATAGAAGGGTCCACTCCCCTCCGTGGGCAGTCATCGCTGAGCGGCAGCGCCGGTGATCGCTGGATCGATTCGCGCCAAGAGCTAGTGGCACGACCAGAGCAGCAGCGTCATCCAGACCGCTCGCCACTGTCCAACTCATCTCGATGAAGGGAAGATAAAGCGAGGTTGTCGGCCGACCATCGGCCATGTGCACGGCTCCGCCGGTCGCGTAGGGCGGATTACAGATGAGGCGAAGCGGCCCTTTCCCCGGAGCTAGTCGCGCGCGCAGATCGCCAGACCGGGCAGCCGTGGGCGTATCGACTGCCAGCAGGTTACTTCGAATGGCAGCCCACGTAGCCAAAGGATTCTGGGTTTCACCCGCAACCTCGGCTAGCAACGTGAAAGCTGCAAAGTCGCAAGCCTGAGGAGAGATGTCACACCCAGTAAGCCTAGATTCTGCAAATTTTACCCGGTCATCCGCTCGATAACGACGCAATGCAGCCGCTAGGAAGACACCACTGCCGACAGCAGGATCGAGCCACCACTCGTCAGATTCAGCTCTCGCCGAATCCGCGATGGCTGACACCATGAAATCTGCCACGTCGGCCGGCGTGTAGAATGACCCAACCTTTTTGCGTTCGGCCCGACTGAACGAGAGCGACGTATCTCGCATCACATCGAGCCGAGTGGTTCGGCCATAAGTATCAAGCAGATAAGGGAGTAATTCCGACAGGTTCGTTTGGCCGTTGAGTGGTTCTAGCGGAGCATTGAGCGCCGACCACTCCGCAGAGCTGCCTACGCCAAACCAGCCGTAGGCACGAACGCCGTCAGCCGGAAGACCTGTGCGAATCATGTCGACTAGGGTTATAGCGACCGCAGCCCATGCAGCCCTTTCGAGCAAGGGCACTCGCATCATGTCGCGTAAGGACGCATCCTCGATCCAACTACCATCCAGCTTAAACTTACGGGCGACGCCAACTGCTGCCAAGACATGCTCACGCAGAGGCGCAACCAAACCTTCAAGCGAGCGCCCTGCTCTGGGCGATGCCGATCTTACCTTCGTCATAGACGAACCTCAGGCACCGCCAATAACGCAGTTTTCAACCACCGTTCATTCAGTTCGCGCTCTACGAGCTCAGCCGCGCAATCCGAGTTGGACCGCCCAAGCGAATCGGCGTGAGCACGAAACCGTTCAGCGTGATCCGCCTGCACATAGGCAGATACCTTTTTCGAGCGTGCCTCGTGAGCTGATAACGATCCGGTAACTGGCTGAAGTTGCCGGAGCTCGATCTCGCGCAAAATGAGAAGGGTCAGAAGAGCTGAACCGCTCGTCAGGCCAATTTCCTTAAGGTAGGCTTCGAATCGAAGATGGCTGTTGGCTCGCACGTACGCATGTACGGCAAGCTTTCCCGCTCTCTCTCTGGATTCTGGATTACACCTCATCATGAGGTGAATATGACTGACTCAAGATGAGGTGTCAACTGAGTTCATCTTTTGTTCTGATATTATTTGGGGTGTCTCGTTAATGCTCATTCCTCAGTTCTATGGGCGACCGTTCGTCGATACGTTGGTACGCGAGTTCGCCGGGGCCGATCGGGCTTATGTTGCCACGGCTTGGGTAAGGGCATCCGGCGTCGGCCTTCTCTGGGACAGCATCACCAACATGCTTGGACGGGGAGGGCGGCTGAGAATTGTAGCCGGTATCGATCGCGAAAACACCTCGCGAGAGGGCTTAGCGATGCTCTTGGCCCTAGAGGGAGACGTGCGCGTTTACGTCCGACACAATGAGGCAACTCCGATCTTTCACCCGAAGCTATATGGCTTTCGAGCAGGAGGAGAGTGCCGCGTGCTTGTCGGCTCCAACAACTTAACTGGAGGGGGGCTGTCGCAAAATGAGGAGCTGTCCGCACTGCTCGTCGAGGAAGTCGGGGGCGTTCTCGAACGTTCACTGAGGGCATACATGCGGCAACTGCGCAACCCCGCCGATGACCTTGTAAAACTACTGGATGCAGAACTTCTCGATCACCTCACGATATCTGGCTATGTAGAAGCGGAAGCTCGGCTAAGAGGCAAGGCGAGCAACACAGGTCCATCCCGTCTACCGGAAAATAGACTATTCGGGTCGCGACCGCCTATCCGCCGCCGCATCCCGTCGACAGTGCCGATCCCGAACGCTATTAGTCCGCGCCCAGACACGCCAGTGGCCGACTGGACTCGTGTATTTGTAAAGCTGCGATTGGCTCGTGGAACGCAAGGCCAGTTGCCGCTTGCAGTTGCACGCGAGGTCAGGCGTCGATTAGGCGAGATCAATTTGGACGGACCGTTTACCGTCATCGATCGGCACACCCGAGCAGAGCGTCAGATCAGCCCCACTTATCCAAAACGTCGTCCGGAAATTGCCAATACATATAAGATTGAAGCCATGCCGGCGGAGGGACACGCAATTCTAAAACTTGAACTGGTGGGCAGGCGAGTGCTGGCAGAGTTCTTCGATAGCGCAGAAGCGGATGGCCAAGCAGTTTACGAGTTTCTGATCGATGGCTTGAGATCGGAGCCTGCGAGCACCGTGGACCCAAATGGTGCCGCCGCACGGCGTCATGTGGGGCAGAGTCTAGAAGAAGCGACCGAAGGAGTAACACTTTACCGCTTTGACTGATGCTCAAACTTGGGTGCGCCCATAGTACGGCGCAGACTGCTGCGCTCGCCTTTTTCTGATCTCGCACTCGGATGACACACCCGAACCGCCTGAAGGGCGCTAGCGCCACTAGCCACTAAAGCCGGAATCCATTGTGATTTCGAGTCTCTTGGCCTGTCGGTGGGAGCGAGTTTAGAGGGCTATAGCGTAAACGTAGCTATCATCATCACCCGGTGCGGCGCACCACCATTTTGCAGTAGCGTTGCTGATGGAGCGTACAAACGCCCCTTATGCAGCGGATGTGTGTCGATATCCCCGGAAACATTCGACAAATCTGGCCTTGCATGGCTACAGGTGGTTCCAAAGGGCGGGCAGGCACCGTCTGATTGTGAATTGCAAATGCAAAAGGACCAGCTCATGAGCGGCACAAGCGCGCCCACAAACCATAACCCGCTCGCCAAGCCATCGGTGCCGGATGATGTGCAGGAGGCAATTCGCACTCTTATTCGTTGGGCGGGCGATGATCCGACGCGCGAAGGGCTGCTCGATACGCCTAAACGGGTCGCGCGGGCCTGGAAGGAATACTGCAAGGGGTATGGGGAAGACCCTGCTGTCCACCTTAACCGCGTTTTCGAAGAAGTCGGCGGTTACAACGAAATCGTGCTTCTGAAGGACATCCCGTTCCAGAGCCACTGTGAACATCACATGGCGCCAATTATCGGCAAGGCGGCGATAGCTTACCTGCCGAACAACCGTGTTGTCGGCATTTCCAAGTTGGCGCGTGTGCTGCACGGTTTTGCCCGGCGCTTGCAAGTGCAGGAACGGCTGACCGCAGAAGTGGCGGATTGTATCTGGGAAAATCTGCGACCGCAGGGAGTCGCTGTGGTCATCGATGCGTCGCATAGCTGCATGACGGCGCGTGGCGTGCTGACACCTGGCGTCAGCATGGTGACGAGCCGGGTGATGGGGACGTTTCTTGAAGATTCCCGCAGCCGCAAGGAAGTAATGAGCCTGATGGGGTATTGATCCCAACGGTTTCCAGACCGGTGAGGTCGACCGGGATTCCCGGCGCGCCCATCACCAGAACGGACCTAGTGGAATGAATCCGACATTCCGTACCCGGAATATCGGCCCAATCCACCATGTATTCTTTTGTTATGGTTCAACTTTTCTCGTCGGAAGATCCGGCCCACGCCGGATTCTTCCGTCTCGGTCGAACCACTAGATCAGAGTTGTTCGAGCATGTGTTCGGCAGAGCTGACCTTGAATTCGCCAGCCTGCTCAACGTTAAGCTGTTCCACGACGCCATCGTTGATGACCATCGAAAAACGCTGGCCACGCTCACCAAGGCCGAAACCGCTTCCATCCATTGTGAGGCCTACGGCACGGGCGAAATCGCCATTGCCGTCGGCCAGCATGGTGATGTCTGCCGACCCTGCATCTTTGCCCCATGCGCCCATGACGAAGGCGTCATTTACAGCGGTGCAGACGATTTCATCGACGCCCTTTGCCTTCAG
Source organism: Novosphingobium sp. (assembly GCA_020446465.1). GTDB lineage: Bacteria > Pseudomonadota > Alphaproteobacteria > Sphingomonadales > Sphingomonadaceae > JAWKXU01. The sequence continues at coordinate 5,555 of JAGREQ010000013.1, forward strand.
ATCGCCCGCCTTTTCGACGAAGCCCGGCAGATGCTTTGCAGAACAGGTCGGGGTATAGGCACCCGGCACGGAAAATAGTGCGACCTTCTTGCCCGCGAAGTATTCACCCGACTGAACGGCATCCGGGCCATCGGCAGTTGCCTTAATCATCTTTACATTGGGAAGTTTGTCGCCAACGGAAATCGTCATGTCTGCAATCCTTTTCGTCTGTCTTGTCGAGAACTCTCCAGAGCGCATCATGTGGCGATCCATATTGCGAACGCAAGACAATTGGCACGGTAAATTTTATCAATCAACGCGTGTTTAAATTTCGACAAACGATTTGTGGCAATCTGCTGGCGATGCATATCGAGGTGGCTGCGGGAGACAATTTGGCCAGCCGGGCTGGCGCAGCTCATAAAGTCAAAAAGCAATGCAACGTTCGAGTGTCCGGTTTTCCGTTCGTTCAGTTCGACGACTTGATGACGCAAGTTCTTCACCATTTGTCGAAAGGCGCACGCACGCCATTGTAATCTTTGCGCGCGCAGCATAGCGACACCGCATGGAAATGAGTGCGCTTGCCATTGCCCTTGCCGGGCTGCTGCTTGCCGGGTGGACGTTTGGTGCGGCATGGCTCGCACTGACGGCGCGTGGCAAAATGCGGCAGGCCGAAACGCATCGCCGTGCTGCCCGCAGAATGCAGCGGATTATCGACGAATCGCCCGCTATTCCAATGCTGGTGCGGGCTGACGGGCGGATCGAGGCTCCGGTTCGGTTGGCGAGTTGGCTGGGCCTGTCGCGCGTGCCGGGCTATCTCAGCGAACTGGATGATGGCGAAAACGGCATCGAATCGCCCCAGATGGCAGAGTTGAAAGAACTGGTTCGCCGGGCGCAAAAAACGGCCAACCCCTTTCACATGGTTATCAAACCGCGCGGCTCATCGCGCACGCTGGCCTTGCGTGGGCATCTGGCAGACCCGCTCGTGTCGCCCGGCGGCGCAGCAATGGTCTGGTTTTTCGATTTCAGTGAGAGCGAGACAGAACTGAATGACTTGCGCGAACAGACAGCCCGTGCGCGCGAGGATTTTGCCGCTCTTGTCGGATTGATCGAGGCAGCGCCCATGCCGATGTGGTTCCGTGGCCCTGATACACGGCTGCGGCTCGTCAACAGCGCCTATGTCGAGGCGGTGGGCGCGCAGGATGCGGATCAGGTCGTCGATAAACAGATCGAACTGGTCGAAGCCCAGGACGGGTTGAGCGCCGCGCAAATTGCAGGGCAGGCACTCGCCCAGAACCGTCCGGTGGAACGCCACGTCACCGCCACGATTGATGGCCAGCGCCGGACACTGAATGTCAGCGATCTGCCGTTGGGCGATGAAGGGATAGCCGGATACGGCATCGATATTGAGGAGCTGGAAGAGCAGGCGCGTGCCTTCCGCGCTTTCCGTGAAGCGCAACGCTCCATGCTCGATCAGTTGTCGATTGGCGTCGCGCAGTTCAGCCGTTCGGGCACGATGACATTTGCAAATCAGCCCTTCCAGCGCATTTTTGCGATGGGTCCGGGGGCAATGATCAACCCGCCAGAGTTTGAAGGGTGGCTCAACGCCGCGCGCGATGCCGGGTGCTTACCCGAAGTGCGGGATTTCCCCGCATGGCGGCGTGAGCATACAGAATGGTTCAACGCCAATTCCACGCAAGAGGAAGCCTGGCCCTTGTCTGACGGCAGGCATTTGCGTGTCGTGGCGCAACCCATGCCCGATGGTGGTATCGTTCTGATCGCGGAGGACCGGACCGAGCAACTCGAACTTTCGGCAACGCGCGATACACTTTTGCGGACACGCACGGCGACTTTCGACAGCCTTTTTGAAGCACTGGCCGTGTTTGCGCCCGATGGCCGGATGCAACTGTGGAACCGGCGGTTCGCATCTGTCTGGGGGCTGGATGATGCCTTCCTTGACGAACACCCCCGGATCGAACCGCTTCTGGAGCAGATTTCCCCGCGCCTTGCTCGCCCGGCCCAAAGCAAGGGGATCGGGGAGGTCGTGCGAATTGCCACGCTTGAACGCAAACAGCGTGGCGGCCGCCTGATGCTGACCGATGGCCGCACGCTGGAGTTTGCCGGTGTCCCGCTGCCCGATGGCAACAGCCTGCTGATTGTCCTCGACATTACCGATTCGCAAAAGGCCGAGGACGCACTGCGTGAACGCAATACGGCTCTTGAGGAAGCTGATGCGGTCAAGACCCGGTTCCTTTCAAACATGAGCTATGAGTTCCGTACGCCGCTGACCTCGATCGGCGGGTTTGCTGAACTGTTACAGGCAGGCGTGGCTGGCGAACTGTCAGAGCAGGCGCAGGAATATATCGCGGGCATCCTCGCTTCGGTGGATCGCCTCAGCGAACAGATCGAATCGGTTCTGGATCTTTCGCAGAGCGAGGCTGGCCTGCTGCCTATCGCAACAGAAACGATTGAATTGATGCCGTTCATGACGAAGCAGGTCCGTGATCGGGAAGAACGGATCGTTGCGGGCAAGTTGCATCTGGAGCTGCGGGGCGACAAGTCAGCGGGTTCCGTCACTGGCGATCCGCGCAGGCTGGGGCGCGCTGTGGGGCATATCCTTGATAATGCCATTGCTGCTACGCCGCGTAACGGGAAAATTCTGGTCGAACTGGTCCGTCGCAAGGGTGGGGCGCGCATCACCATTTCGGATAACGGACCGGGCATGGATGCTGCCACTGTTGCGAGAGCGCTGGATGACTTTGTCGATACCGGCAAAAGTGGGGAAAAGGTGGAACGGCGCAGCGGGCTTGGCCTGCCACTTGCCCGGCGCCTGATCGAAGCACACGGCGGAAAGCTGGAACTGGCTTCGCAAAAGGGTGCGGGAACAACCGTCACAATCCATCTGCCGTGAAACATGCCCTGCCTGATTTGCCCGCCATGGCGGACTTTGGAGCACGCATTGCCGATGCGCTGAAGGTTGGCGATGTGGTGGCGCTTTCCGGGGGGCTGGGTGCAGGGAAAACAACGCTGGCGCGCGCAATTCTTGCCGCCCTTGGCCATAAGGGGGAGGTTCCGTCCCCCAGCTTTGCCATTATCGAAACCTATGAAGGGCCGGACATGCGCCTGCCTGCCATTCACGCCGATTTCTATCGGCTCGAACGGCCTGAAGACGCGCGCGAACTGGGGTTGGACGATTACCGGCATGATGCAGTGCTGATTGCCGAGTGGCCAGACAATGCTGGCGGATTTACACACGAACCGGGGTGCCTTTCCATTGCTCTTGAAATTGAGGGCGCGGGGCGGATCGCCATTGTCGAACCCGGTTCCGATTGGCTAGGGCGGGAACCATGACGACGACACTGCCGGATGGTATCGATTCATTCCTTGCCGGGGCAGGGTGGCCAGACGCGGAGATACAGCCGCTTGCCGGTGATGCCTCCTTCCGGCGCTATTTTCGTATTGTCGACAAGACAAGCGGGCGTTCGGCCATGCTGATGGATGCGCCGCCTCCGCATGAAGACCCGCGCCCGTTCCTCCACGTTGCCCATTGGTTGACCGCAAACGGGATGCGCGCGCCTGCGATCCTTGCAGAAGATGCACCGCGCGGGCTTGTCCTGCTGGAAGATTTCGGCAACGCCCGGATGCGCGATTATCTGGATATTGCCCCGGCTGATGAAGCTGCGACATATCGTCAGGCTATCGACGCGCTGGTTGCGCTCCACCGCCTGCCTGCCGGGCCGTTCGATCCATATTCGTTGGAGGTATACCAGCGCGAAGCCGCGCTTCTGGTCGAATGGTTCTGTCCTGCCGCCGGGATTACGGTTGACGCTGAAGGCTATACCGCTGCCTGGGATGAAGTTTTGCAGCCGATGATGGCTCTCCAGAATCCAAGTGTGACGGTTCTTCGTGATTATCATGCAGAAAATATCATGCTGTTGGGTGATGGCGCGGGAAGTCTGCACGAACAAGGCCTCATTGATTTTCAGGACGCGCTTGTCGGGCACCCGGCCTACGATGTCGTCTCGCTCCTGCAAGATGCGCGGCGCGACGTTACGCCAGAGCTGGAACAGGCGATGCTCGATCATTACCTTGCCCAGGTCGATGCCGGGTCTGATTTTCTTGCGGACTATGCCCGGCTTGGCGCGCAGCGTAACGCCAAGATTGTCGGCATATTCGCGCGCCTGTGGAAGCGCGATGGCAAACCGCGTTACCTGCCGATGATCCCGCGTGTGTGGGATGCGCTGGAACGCGACTTGCAGCATCCTGCTCTTGCCCCCGTAGCGCGCTGGTTCGATGCCAATATCCCGGCGGCAGTGCGTTCCGCGCGTGGCGGCGGACTGGGGTAAAGGGCATGAGCAGCAAACCGCTGGCGAGTGATTGTGCAATGCTCATGGCCGCAGGGCTGGGTAAGCGGATGCGTCCGCTGACGATCACGCGGCCCAAGCCTATGGTCAAGGTCGCAGGCAAGCCCATGATCGATCACGCGCTGGATCAGTTGCGCGATGCTGGTGTGGCGAAGGCTGTCGTCAACGTCCATTATTTGCCGGATTCGCTCGAAGCGCATGTCCTGGCCCGCAAGGAACCATCCTGCACGATTTCCGATGAGCGTGACCTGCTGCTCGAAACGGGTGGCGGAATGGTGAAAGCGGCAAAGGAGGGTTTGCTGCCCGATCCGTTCTTTTGCGTGAACAGCGATAACCTGTGGCTAGATGGGCCGGAAAACTCTTTTCGCCAGCTTTCGCGGATATGGGATGCAGACGCAATGGATGCGCTCCTGCTGGTGGTGCCGCATCCGGGCGCGCGCAATTACGATGGCAAGGGCGATTTCCATCTCGATCCGGTGGGCCGGATTCGACGCCGGGGGCGGGGGCGAATTGCGCCGTTCATTTACACAGGCGTTCAGCTTGTGTCGCACCGGTTGCTGCGCGATGCGCCGAGCGGGCCATTTTCGACCAACATCTTGTGGAGCCGCGCGATAGAGGAAGGTCGGCTATACGGCACAGCCTTTACCGGCCAGTGGTTTGAAGTTGGCAACCCGGCAGCCATCGCACCAACCGAATCCGCGTTGCAGGATGGCTGACAGGTCCGGCCCTGCGGTTTATTCCATCGCGGCGCATCGCGGCTTTGCCGATGCGCTGGTGGCAGGCTTGCTACCCAGATACCGTGAAGCCGATGTCGGCCTGGCCCGGTTGACGCTTTTGCTGCCGAGCCAGCGTGCGGCGCGCACCGTTACAGAGGCTTTCATCCGCCTGTTCGGGGAACAGGGGCTGGATGGTTTGCTGATGCCGCGCATGGCCGTTGTGGGTGATCTCGATCTCGATGAAACGCTTGGCCCTCTGCTCGATCCATTGGGGCAGGGGACGCAAACCCCACCTGCGGCAGACCCTGTTCGGCGCTGGCTGCGCGTTGCTGCGATCATTGCTGATACGATGGGTGCCGATGCACCGCGCGGGGCGGCCTTGTTGCGGCTTGCACGGGAAACCTGCCAGACGATGGACCGCCTGCTGGTTGAGGATATCGCCCCTGAAACCCTTTTAGGGGACAAGGTGATCGGCATTGTCGGCGACCAGGCCGATCATTGGCGTGAAGCAACGCGCCTGTTCCTGACAGTGCAGAACGCCTGGCTCGATGAACTGGATGCGCGTGGTGAAATTGATGCTGCGACACGCCGCAATCGCCTGTTTGAACGGGCAGCGGCAGCGTGGAAGGAAAAACCGCCAGCCAACCCTATTGTCGCTGCCGGTGTGACGAGCGCGGCCCCCGCTCTGGCCCGCTTGTTACGCGTGGTTTCGGAACTGCCGCGCGGGGCAGTGATATTGCCCGATCTTGATCTCGATTTGGCCAGCGATGAAGATGCGTGGAGCGAACTGGGCCGGGCCGGTGCGACGGACAGTCCTGATGGTGAACCATTTGGCTTGCACGATGCAGTAACGCACCCACAGTTTCACCTTAAGCTCCTGCTCAATCGCATGGGCATCAACCCCGGCGAAGTCCGCCCCTGGCACCGGGCGGGGGTCGCGGCTGCATCGCCGGCGCGCAGCCACACGATTTCAAGCCTGTTCCTCCCGCCACGGGCAAGCGCATGCTGGGTCGATCTGCCGCCTGAACGGCGCAGGCTTTCGGGTGTCCGGCTGATGGAAAGCGCCACGCCTGAAGAGGAAGCCCAGGCGATTGCGTTGCTGGTGCGCGAAGCGATTGATGTGCCCGAACGCCGGGTTGCTGTCGTCACGCCTGACCGATCGCTCGCAATGCGGATCGTTGCCCATCTACGGCGTTGGCATATCGATGCTGATGATTCCGCCGGGCGCGCCCTGTCACAGACTGCCGCTGGCAGAGTGTTCCTGCTCCTTGCTGAGGTAATGGCGCAGCAGGCAGCACCCGTCCCGTTGCTGGCATTGCTTGGCCATCCGCTGACAGGTGCGGGGCATGATCGCGCGAGCTGGCTGGACCGGGTTCGCGCGCTTGATTTGCGGCTGCGTGGTCCTCGCCCGCCTGCTGGCCTTGCTCCGTTGGAGGGTGTGGTCAGGAAGGCTGCGCCGGGAGACGATGGCGCGCTTGTCTGGTGGCAGCACATTACCGATATTCTTGCGCCCCTGCTTGATCTTGCGGAGCAGGAAGACGCCCTGTTTTCTGACATGCTGGCGGCGCTCACGACAGCAGCAGAGGCATTATGCGGCACTGCTATCTGGGCGCGGGAGGATGGCCGTGCGTTGGCGCGCCTGGTTGAAGATGTGCGCGACAAGGCTGCCGATGCCGGAACGCTGCTCAATCCGGCAGAACTGCCCGCAGTCCTGCGCGATTTGACTGATACGGTTGCAGTCCGGCCACCTTATGGCGGCCATTCGCGGGTGGCAGTTTACGGCCTGCTGGAATCCCGCATGACTCGCGCCGATCTGGTGATATGTGCTGGCCTCAACGAAGGGACGTGGCCCCAAAAACCGGGGCCGGACCCGGTGTTGCCGCCAGCAGTGTTGCGTGCGCTTGGCGTGCCGGGCGCTGATTTCCGCATTGGCCTTTCCGCGCATGACCTTGCCGGGGCATTGGGCGCGCCGCAAGTCGTGCTCAGCCGCAGTGCGCGCGATGCAGATGGGCCTGCCGTCCCTTCGCGGTTTTTGCTGCGCGTGCAGGCCCTGCTGGGGCGGGATTTGATAGGACAGCACAGCGCGCAGGACTATGTCGCACTGGCCCGGACGCTCGACCATGCAGACCAGTCGCCCCCCTATCCCCGACCGGAACCTTGCCCCGATGCCGATCAACGCCGCGTGGATGTGAGCGCGACTGCGCTCGACCGTTTGCGGAGCGATCCCTACCAGTTCTATGCTCAGGCAATCCTGCGCTTGCGTAGCCTTGATCCGCTGGATGATGAACCATCGGCCCGTTGGAAAGGGGAAATCGCGCATGCAATTCTGGAACGCTGGCATCTGCATGGAGGGTCGTTGCACACGATTGCAGAGCAGGTTCTGGACGAGAGCAACGCTCACCCCCTGATGCGTAATTTGTGGCTACCGCGCCTGCTTGCCGCGCTGGATTGGGTCGAACGCGAAATGGCCACTATAGGGCGGGGCAAGCCCGTGGCCGTGGAGGCGAAGGGCGAATGGAATTATCGTGGTGTATTGATCCATGGCCGGGCAGACAGGATCGACGCTCTTGACGATGGCGCGCTGACCATCGTCGATTACAAGACAGGGTCGCCGCCATCGGGTAAAGAGGTGCAGAATGGCTATGCCTTGCAGCTTGGCACGCTGGGGTTGATTGCTGCAAACGGAGGATTCTCCGGCATTGAGGGAACACCGGACCATTTTGAATACTGGTCGCTTGGCAAGAACCGCGATGGCGGCTTCGGCTATGTCAGTGAGCCGGTTATGGAAGGACGCAAGAAATCCGGTATCCCGCGTGAGGATTTTCTCGCCAAAACCTGCGAATTTCTTGACGACGCGCTTGATCGCTGGATTTTGGGCAGAGAGCCATTCACCGCAAGGCTCAACCCCGATGCGCCCGGCTATAGCGATTACGACCAGCTCATGCGGCTCGATGAGTGGATGGGCCGGGACACCGATGATAGCGGAGCGGGCAAGGCATGAGCGGCAAGGTCTTCCGTCTCGATGGCGCTCAGGCAGATGCAGTCAACCCGCAGGAAACCGTCTGGCTTTCCGCTTCGGCAGGCACGGGCAAGACGCAGGTGCTTTCCGCGCGCGTGTTGCGGCTGCTGCTGGAACGTGATGTCTCGCCATCGCAAGTGCTGTGCCTGACATTCACAAAGGCGGGCGCTGCCGAAATGGCAGTGCGGATCAATGAAGTTCTGGCAAACTGGGTGCGGATGAAGTCCGATGCGCTGGCCCGTGATCTGCAAGCGATTGGTGCGGATATTGGCCCCGAAACACAAGCCCGTGCGCGCACCCTGTTCACCCGTGTTCTGGATTGTCCGGGCGGTGGCCTACGCATCGATACGATCCACGCATTTTCACAATGGTTATTGTCTGCCTTTCCGGGGGAGGCGGGGCTGACGCCCGGCACGCGGGCAATGGAAGACAGGGACCGGGAACTGCTCGCCCGGCAAGTGCTGGCAGAGATGCTCACAGACGCCGAACAGCAGAACGACAGGGCGTTGCTGGGCGCGATGGCGGATTTCAGCCTGCGCAAAGGCCCCGAAGCTGTCGAGGCCTGGCTGATGCAGTGCGCCAATGCGCGCGATGCGTGGATTGGCAAAGGGGCGTGGATGCCCCCGATGCGAAGCCGCGTGAACCAGCTTCTGGGCATGCCATCGGATGCGGATGAAACCTGGGTTGCCGGGCTTTGCAGCGATGACAGTTTCGATGTCGCGGCAGTGCGGCAATGTCATGCGATCCTTGCTGCATGGGATTCCAAAACCGGCAGGGACGGGGCTGAATCTATAACGGCATGGCTGGGGCTATCCCCGCAGGACCGCGTTTCGGCTATTGGTTCATTCTATGGAACTATCCTCAACAAGGATGGCACACCCAAACAACTGGCCAATATCGCAAAGCGCGATCCCCACTATCCCGACGCAATAGACCGGGTCATTGCATCGGTCACATCCGTTGCCGAAGCCCATACCTTGCTGACTCTGGCAGCATGGCTCACCCCGGCGCTGGAACTGGGCTACGCATTCGCCATGCGCTGGGACGAGGCAAAGGCGCGGGAAGGCTATATCGATTTTGACGACCAGATTCGTCGTGCGGCGGATTTGCTCAACCGTGCGGATATGGGCGCGTGGATCCGATATAAGCTGGATCGGCGTTTCGATCACATTCTGGTGGATGAGGCTCAGGATACCAACGCCGCGCAGTGGGATATCATCAATGCCCTGACCGGTGATTTCTTTGCTGGTGCCGGACAGCATGATGACCGCATGCGCACGCTGTTCGTTGTGGGTGACTACAAACAGGCGATCTTTCGCTTTCAGGGAACCAGTCCCGAAAACTTCCGGGCCGCGCGGGAACGGGTGCGTGAGCAACTTGCCGGGGCGTTTGAAAATGCTGGCTCAACACGCGGCGCAACTGATGTTCGCACGTTGCAGGATCTGGGGCTTGGGCGCTCGTTCAGGACTGCACAGCCCGTGCTGGAGTTTGTCGATGCGGCCATCGCGCAAATCGGCGTTGAGCGCTTTGGTTTGCAGGATGCGCCTGAACCGCATCGGGGCGAGGCGCGTCAGGGTCTGGTCGTGCAATGGCCTGTTATCGGCGGAAAAAGCGAAGACGATGATTCAGACTCGCTGCCCCCGGATTCTGAAGATGAAGGTGCAGAAGCGTGGCTTTCCAAGCCGGACCGCCAATTGGCCGATCGTATCGCCACGCAAGTGCGGCACTGGATGGATACAGGGTTTCCACTGGTAAAAGGCGAATCATCGGGTGCGCGCCGCGCTGGCCCTGGTGATGTGATGGTGCTGGTCCGCAAGCGTAAGGAACTGGCAGGGCTTATCGTCGCCCGGCTCCATGCGCGCGGGGTGCCCGTCGCGGGTGTTGACCGGCTGCGCCTTGGCGCACCACTGGGTGTAAAAGACGCAATGGCGGCGCTGCGCTTTGCCGCGCAACCACTGGATGATCTCAACCTTGCAAACCTCCTCGTTTCACCGCTGATAGGCTGGAGCCAGCAGGATCTGCTGGACTTTGCCTTTCGCCCGCGCGGCGTGAAGCTCTGGCAACATCTGCGTAAGTCCCGCGAGGGATTGCCTGCTGCGACTGTTGGCCAGCTCAATGAACTGCTCTCGCGGGCAGACTATGAAACACCCCAGGCAATGCTCCACTGGGTGCTGACCGGCCCCTGGAACGGCAGGCGCAAACTGGTGGCGCGTCTTGGTCGGGAAGTGAACGATCCGCTCGATGAACTGATCAACGCGACCTTTGCCTATGCTTCCGTGCACCCGCCTAGCCTTGCCGGCTTTATCCAGTGGTTCGATGCAGGTGATGGAGAACTGAAACGCGAAGCAGGCGGCAGCAGCGGCATGGTGCGGGTGATGACCGTTCATGGTTCAAAGGGATTGCAGGCACCGATTGTCATTCTCGCTGATGCAGCGGGGAATCCCGACGCATCGCCTGTGCGCGGTCTGGCGCTGGAAGAGCCAATACCGGGCGGCGGCGGAAGGCTTATTCCGTTGCCCGCCTTGTCCAGACAGGAAAAGGCTGGACCATTAATTCAGGCAGAACTGGCGGCGGCCAAAGCCGAGCGTGAAGAACACTGGCGCTTGCTCTATGTGGCAATGACTCGCGCGGAAGAGGCCCTGTTTATCGCCGGGTCGCTTGGGGTGCGTGAAAAAGCGCCTGCACCTGAAAGCTGGTATGCACAGCTTACCCCGCTTTTTGATGATGACACATCGGATGATCCGGTCTGGGGTTCTTGTCGCACATGGGGCGGCCTTGTTGATTTCCCCGAACCAACTGAATCACTTGCGGCACCAGAACCCGTTGCTGCGACGATAGCCTTGCCGGATTGGTGCCAGCGTCCCGTTGCGGCGGAACCGCGCCCACCACGTCCGCTCGCGCCGTCGTCAGCGGGCGATGATGCCTCACCCGATCCGCCATCGCCTGCCGGTCTTCGCGAAGATGCAGCGCGCAGGGGTGTGCTGATTCACCGCCTGCTGGAACGTCTGCCCGAACTTCGTCCAGCTGACAGGGGGCGCGCAGCCGAGGCATGGCTGGGCCGTCAGGCAAGTGATCTGGACACGGTGGCACGCGAAGAGATTGTGAGGGCGGCGATCACTGTTCTTGAAGTGCCTGAATGGACGGA
>JAGREQ010000139.1 GCA_020446465.1 Novosphingobium sp.
CGCGCATAGCGAAGATGGGGCCTTGGGCATTGACATCGGCCATGTTCACACAGGGATTCGGCTGCACGACATCTATGATCAGGTAGAAATTGATCCGGGTGCCGCGCCCGACTGCGACGTTTACATTGGCGGTCCGGTTGAAACGGGCCGCGGCTTCTTCCTCCACACCCCGGATTGGCAAGGCGACGGGACGATCGCTGTTGGTGATTGGGGCGCGCTCTCCACATCACAGGCAATCCTGCACGCGATTGCTGAAGGCCAGGGACCGCGCCGCTGGCTGATCGCACTTGGTTATGCCGGTTGGGGGCCGCATCAGCTTGACGGCGAAATGCAGCGCAATGGCTGGTATCCGGCCAAGGCGAACGAAACGCTCGTATTCGATACGCCAGCGGCAGAGCGTTGGACCGCTTGCTGGAGGGCAGAGGGCATTGACCCTTCCCTGCTTTCCGCAAGCGGGGGGACCGCCTAGGCGGCGTGCCTAGTTGTTTGGTTTACACTCAAGCCGCACCATCAAACTCCGGGATCAAAAACCTAGGCGGCGTGGACAAATTCCGTGCGGTGACGGCAGGAGACCATCCGGGCGCTAACAAGGCGCGTAACCGCAGAAAGAGCGGGCAACTTTACGAATCAGACAACCCCACCCCCAACAAGGCATCAGGCTATCAACCACCCTTTACCTCCCCCTCAATTTTCCTGAAAAAAGTTCAGATTTACCCCCATCTCTGCCATAAGACCATTCCCCAATTTCGCTATTTTCCATATAGTTAATAATTAAAAACGAGGATGATGCAAACAATCCCTCTTGACAAAACAGAACAAATGCTAAATTTTTTCGCACAGCTGTAATAATAGGGATCGACCGGAAAGGCCGGCCGTGACTTACAAAAAGTCGATCGCTTGCACATGACTGCATCGATCTTCAGAAGGGGAGTAGTGAATTGAAATACAGCAATTTTCTATTAGGGTTTGCGTCCATGGCGGCTTTGGCCACCAGCACGCAGGCGGTCATCGCGCAAGAGGAAGCCTCTGAAAGCTATGGCGTTGGCGAAATCGTCGTCACTGCGCAAAAGCGTCAGGAATCTGCCAACAAGGTCGGCATGTCGATTACCGCGCTCGCTGGCGATCAGCTGGTCAAGCAGAACATTGTTTCTGCAGGCGAACTGGTAAAGGTCGTTCCGGGTTTCACTTTCACCGAAGCACCGCGCGGCTCGCCGGTGTTCGCAATCCGCGGTATCGGCTTTGACGATTCAACCGTTGGCTCGGCATCGACAGTTGCGCTTTACACGGACGAAGTGCCGATCGCCTTCCCGATGGAAGCGCGCTTCCCCACGCTTGATCTTGAACGTGTCGAAGTTCTCAAAGGGCCGCAGGGTATTCTGTTCGGGCAGAACTCAACCGCAGGCGCAATCAACTTCATCGCAGCAAAGCCGACCGACGACTTCCAGGCCGGGTTTGACGGCAGCTTTGGCCGCTTCAACCACATCCAGGCCAGCGGATTCCTGAGCGGTCCACTGACGGAGAACCTCAAGACCCGTCTTGCAGTCATGGGGCAAAAATCCACTGGCTGGCAGACCAACAACTGGGTTCGTGGCCAGGAAGGCGTGGAATATATCGATCGCACCAACCTGGGGCTTGGCACACAGCCGACGACACTCGGTCGCGATTATCAGAACAAGCTGGGCGCCAAGCGGGGCTTTGCAGCGCGCTGGATTACCGAATGGGATCCGACTTCCGATCTCAAGGTAACGCTGAACGTAAACGGCTGGGTCGACAAATCCGACACGCAGGCCGCGCAACTGCTGAATGCTTTCCCGCTTCAGCCCGCGCCTTTCGCCTATGTGCCATATAGTTATTATCCCAAGCCGCCGCGCAATGCCCGTTCGGCCGACTGGGATCCCTATCTGAATACGGACCGTCTTCCGGCCTCTGTTGGCAAGCAGGAAAAACTCCGTCGTGATGACAGCTATATCCAGGTGTCGGGCCGGATTGATTACACTCTGACTGATAACCTGACGCTGACCTCGATTTCGTCCTATAGCCGCTACAAGCAGAACTACGGGCTGGACGTAGACGGCACAGCGCTCAGCAACTTCTCGATCGGCGATACCTCGCGTGCGCGCACGTTCAACCAGGAAGTCCGTCTGGCGGGTGATTACGATGATCTGAAGTTCATCATCGGCGCCAACTACATGAAGGCGAAAACCCAGCAGCATAACCGCTACTACGTCGATGAATCCTCGGTCTACGTCGGTTTCATCAACAACACGGATTCCGCTGCGTTCTTCAGGCAGCCTATCCGTGACATCGCGGCCTTTGCAAATGTCGATTATACTGTCGGCCTTGTCACGCTCCATGCCGGTATTCGCTACACAGAGGACAAGCGGAGCTACACCGGCTGTACGCTGGACTATGGCGACGGCGTGCAAGGGAATGCTTTCAATATTGTCATCCCCGGCCTCAACGCGGTCAAGGGCGTGCCAGCTGGGCTGGAATTGCCGAACATCCAGCCGGGTGCCTGCACATCGAGCAATGTTCTCACCAAAGCGGACTACGTCAGCCCGACCAACCCCAACGGCGAATATTTCTCGCCTGGGCTGGCGCACTTCAACCTGAAGGAAGACAACGTCAGCTGGCGCCTTGGTGCGGATTTCCAGGTCACACCGACCACGATGCTCTATGCCAACGTGTCGAAAGGCTACAAGTCGGGCAGCTTCCCGGCGGTCAACGTCGCCAGCAACCTGCAGCTCGAAGGGGTGAAGCAGGAATCGGTGCTCGCTTATGAAGGGGGTATCAAGGCCGGCCTGTTCGACCGTCGCGTTCAGCTGAACATTGCGGGCTTCTATAACGATTACCGCAACAAGCAGCTGCGCGGCCGTATTCTCGACCCGTTCGGCTTCTTCGGCGTGCTCGACAAGCTGCTGAACATTCCGAAGTCGCGAGTCTATGGCGTCGAAGCATCCTTGCAGGTTGCACCAACCTATGGTCTCAATCTCAACTTCGGCGGCACTTATGTGAATACCAAGGTCACGCGCGATTTCTTCGCTTATGACCCGGTCGGAAACCTGATCAATTACAAGGATCTGGCTTTCCCGCACACGCCGAAGTGGAACTTCACCGCTTCCGCTGATTACGAGTTCCCTGTCAGCGACAGCATGAACGTATTCATGGGCGCCAACATGCTCTATCAGGGCAAGACGATGGGGCTGTTCGCACGGCCCGAAGAAATTGCTCTTGCCGACCTCGATCCGACAGTCTTCCCCGGCGTCAAGGTCCCGGGCGATTCCTTCAATGTGAAGTCCTATACGACAGTTGATGCCCAGCTAGGTGTCGCTGCCGAGGACGGGCAATGGAGAGCCTGGATCTGGGGCAAGAACATTTTTGATACATATTACTGGAATAACGCGACCCAGTCGTTCGATTCGATCTATCGACTGGCCGCAATGCCCGCCACTTATGGCGTCGCAGTATCGTTCCGGTTCGGTAATTGATGAAAACCTGCCTGCCTTGCAGAACTGCAAGGCAGGCAGATACTTCGCCAGATGATCCTGCCTGTGAAGTCGGGATCAGGCGATAAAGGCAGTTCTCCCCGATTGCGGAGTCTATCGGGTATTTCCCGCAACTGCCTCCCCTTCCTTCTTCGCTGACGTCGCCTGGAGTCAGTTGCCACTCGACGAGCGGGTGTTCTGCTGACAAGGATGTCGCACATATCGTGACAGTCTGATGCACGGAGAGGAAACATGACCAGACTAAAAGGTAAAGTCGCACTGATTACAGGTGCTGCTGGCGGCATTGGCGCGGCAACAGCGCGTGCGATGTACGATGAAGGCGCAAAGCTGGTGCTGTGCGACCTTGAAGGCAGCGGTCAGGCCGCGCTCGCCCGCGAATTTGGCGACAGGGCTATCGCCTGCGACATGGACGTGACGAGCGAGGAAGAAACGGCCAACACTGTCAGGGCTGCGCAGGATGCGTTCGGCCATATCGACATTGCCGTCCTGAATGCCGGCACGGAAGGCGCCGTCGGCGCCATTGGCGAGACACCGCTAAGCAATTTCGACAAGGTCATGGAAATCAACGTCCGCGGTGTTTTCATCGGTCTGTCAGCCATTATGCCCGTGATGAAATCCGGGCCGGGCGGATCAATCGTCATCCTGTCGTCGGTGGCGGGCCGTCGCGGCACCGCCAATGTGTCTCCCTATGTCACCAGCAAACATGCCGTTGTCGGCCTGATGAAATGCGCTGCGCTGGAAGGTGCGGAAAATGGAATCCGCGTCAACACGGTCAACCCTGGGCCGATCACAACCCGCATGATGGAATCGCTGGAAGAAGGGTTTGCGCCCGGTGCACCGCAAGACGCCAAGGCCGCCTTGCTGACCAATATACCGATGGGCCGATACGGCACGGCAGAAGAAGTTGCAGCCTTCATCACCTTCCTGTCCAGCGATGATGCTTCATACTGCTCAGGCAATATCTATGGCGTCGATGGCGGATTGACCGCCGGCTAACGCAACGCCCGCAAAGGAGAAACAGTAGTGATTATCGAACGCGCAGAACTTCCCGTCAAAGAAGGCATGGAAGATGAATTTGCGAGCGCCATGCGTGACCGTGCCCTTGCCATCCTTGGTTCTGCGCCGGGATGCATTTCCCTGCGTTTTGGGCGCGGGGTGGAATCGCCTTCCACCTTTATTCTGCTGATAGAGTGGGACTCGGTTCAGGCGCACATGGATTTTCGGGACACCGAAGCCTTCGGTGAATTCGCGTCCATAACACGAGACTTCTATGCTGACGCACCGAGAATGGAACACTTCGACATAGACTGATCAATCATGTGCGGGGGGCGCCTCTCACCAAGGCACCCCGCACGTCTGACGCAGATCTCCGACCTATAGCGTTTCGTGAGCAAATTGACTCGGCAGAAACGCTACAGGTTTTTGATTTTCCGCATTTCCTGGCCGGAAAAGTCTAGAGAATATACTTTGAAAGGTCGGTATTGCTGGCAAGGCCGGACAAACGCTCGCGCACATAGGCCGCGTCGATTGTCACCGTTTCGCCCTTCCGGTCCTCAGCCTCGAAGCTGAGTTCTTCCAGCAGCTTTTCCATCACGGTCTGCAAGCGGCGCGCGCCGATATTTTCGACGCTTTCGTTCACTTGCGCGGCGATCTGCGCGACTTCGCCAATCGCGTCCTCCGCCATTTCAACCGTAACCTCCTCGGTCGCGAGCAAGGCACGATATTGCGTCACGAGATTGGCCCGCGTGTCAGAAAGGATCGCGCGGAAATCGGCTTCGGTCAGGGCTGCAAGTTCGACCCGGATCGGCAAACGCCCTTGCAGTTCGGGCAGCATGTCGCTGGGCTTTGCCACATGAAAAGCGCCGCTGGCGATAAACAGGACATGGTCCGTCTTCATCGGGCCATACTTCGTGGCAACCGTCGTTCCTTCGATCAGCGGCAGCAGATCGCGCTGCACACCTTCCCGACTGACAGAGCCGCCGCGCACATCGCTGACGGCAATCTTGTCAATCTCGTCGAGAAAAACGATGCCGTTGGTTTCGGCATTCTGGAGCGCGACGCGGGCGACATCATCCTGATCGAGCCGCTTTTCCGATTCCTCGTCCACCAGCTTGTCCCAGGCATCGGGAACCTTGAGCTTGCGCCGTTTGCGATTCTGCCCGCCAAAAGCCTTGCCCATAATGTCGGACAAGTTGATCATGCCGACCGAGCCACCCATGCCGGGAATCTCCATTGGCATGTTGGGGTGATCTTCCACCTCGATTTCAACTTCAACGTCGTTCATCGCGTCCTGCACGATACGCTGACGGAAACTTTCGCGCGTCGCTTCGGAGGCACTGTCACCACACAAGGCATTCAAAAGCCGATCCATC
>JAGREQ010000140.1 GCA_020446465.1 Novosphingobium sp.
CCTGTTCGATTTGGGTGCCGACCTCGCTACACCTGCCGGCGAAGACGATGATTTCGCCCCATCGCAGATGGTCCTGAGGATCGTGCCCGGGCAAGTCGATTGGCTGGAGCAGGCGATCGATGGCGTGAACGAGGGACTTGCCCCGCTCACCAGCTTCATCCTGCCCGGCGGCGGCGAAGCGGCGGCGCGCATTCATCTGGCCCGTGCCATTGCGCGCCGGGCGGAACGCTGCATGACGGCGCTGGCCGAAGTCGACCGGGTCAATCCGGCGGCGCTCGCCTATATCAACCGGCTGTCCGATTACCTCTTCGTGCTGGCCCGTGCGGTCAATGCCAGTGCTGGCGGCGATGTGCTCTGGGTGCCGGGACAGAACCGCTAGCCAAGCAAGCCCGGTGAGGCTAGGCAGCGCGCGTTGCTGCATTAGCGAAGGGATTCGGCCATGAAGAAAGTCGCGGTTATCGGTGCGGGCCTGATGGGCACCGGGATTGCCCAGACCGTTGCCCAAGCGGGCATCGATGTGATCCTGTGCGACGTCGACGTGGCGATTGCCGACAAGGCCAAGGCCAGGATCGAAAAGCAGCTTGCACGGCTGGTCGAGAAGGAAAAGATTGCCGCCGCCGATGCCGAGGCCGCGCTGGACCGGATCGCAACCACCGCTGATTATGCGCCGATGGCCGAGGCCGACCTGGTGATCGAAGCCGCGACCGAGCGTGAGGATATCAAGCGCAAGATTTTTGAAGCGGTGGCCGATGTGCTTGGCTCCGATGCAATCCTTGCCAGTAACACCAGCTCCATTCCGATTACGCGCATGGGCGCGGTCAGCCCGGACCCGGCCCGATTTATCGGCCTGCACTTCTTCAACCCGGTGCCATTGATGAAACTGGTGGAAGTGATCCCCGGCCTTGCCACGGCAGATAACACGGTGGAGCGGATGCGCGCTTTTGCTGAAAAAATCGGCAAGACTGTAGTGCTGGCGGGCGATGAACCGGCCTTCATCGTCAACCGCGTGGCCTGCCCGATGCTGAACGAGGCGATTTTCGCGCTGGGTTCCGGGACCGGCAGCGTGATCGATATCGACATGGGCTGCAAACTGGGGCTTAATCACCCGATGGGACCGCTGGAACTGGCCGATTTCGTCGGGCTGGATACCCTGCTCGAAGTGATGCAGGTGATGCAGGACAGCACGGGCGATGACAAATATCGTCCTGCGCCGCTGCTGCGTAAATATGTCGAGGCCGGGTGGTATGGTCGCAAGACCGGGCGCGGTTTTTACGATTATTCGGGCGATACGCCAGTCCCGACCCGTTGAGCGAGCAGGGCTGGATCGGACCTCCAGCCGTTCTTCAATAAGGGGCTGTTTCCTGCTCACCCATTTCGGGTGACGTGTTTGTCGCGCCTCCTTCATCAACGGGGGCGATGGATTGCGGCTCTTCGGGCTGGGCGTCGCTATCAGGGGTTGTCACTACGTCCGGGCTGGGATCGAAGCCTGACGGGTCAACCATCAGGTCTTCGTCGCTGGCATAACCCCACACCACGTCGTCGCTGGCTTTCGCTGCTTCCGCGTTCTGCGGCGCGCCCGGCTTGGATGCAGCGTCGGCAGGTTTTGCAGCGATGGCCTGTGCTGCGGGCTTTTTGGGCGCGGCACGCTCTTCCCCGATGAAGGAGACGATTGCGAGCGCCGATACGACAACGAATGTCAACGCGGCCCAGCGGCTCTGGAACAGCAACTTGTGCATAGCGCACCAATCATAGCCGGAGAGCGTTAACGATTGGTCGATGCAGCATTTCGAGAAAAAGTTGTTAGACTTTTTCGGTTAAGAAATGCGGAAAATCAAAAGACTACAGCGTTTCCGCCGATTTATCTTTTTCACGGAACGCTGTAAACGTGGTTCAATAAGGCGGTTTGTGCAGGCCTTTGGGGCTGCTTGTAAAAATCTCGCAGCCGTCTTCGGTGATGCCGATGGAATGTTCAAACTGCGCGGAGAGCGACTTGTCGCGCGTCACCGCCGTCCAGCCATCGCTCAACATCTTGCTCCACGGCTTGCCGAGATTGATCATCGGCTCGATCGTGAACATCATGCCGGGGCGCAGTTCAGGCCCGGTGCCTGCACGCGCCGCGTGGATCACTTCTGGCGCATCGTGGAACAACCGCCCGACACCATGGCCGCAAAACTCGCGCACGACAGAATAACGGTGTGCTTCGGCATGGGCCTGAATGGCGGCCCCAATATCGCCAAGCCGATTGCCGGGTTTTGCCTGTTCAATCCCGATCATCAGGCATTCATACGTCACATCGACCAGCCGTCGCGCCTTCAGCGGCACATCGCCCACCAGATACATCCGGCTGGTGTCGCCATGCCAGCCATCCAGCAAAGGCGTCACGTCGATATTGACGATATCGCCGTCCCTCAGTGTCTTTTCAGATGGAATGCCATGACAGACGACATGGTTGGGGGAAATGCAGCAACTGTGGGCATAGCCGCGATAGCCGAGCGTGGCCGGAACCGCGCCTGCATCCAGTGTCATCTGGCGCACGACATCGTCCAGCGACGCCGTGGTAACACCGGGCTGCACCAATGGCACCAGCGCATCAAGGATTTCGGCGGCCAGCCGGCCAGCCTTTCGCATTCCCTCAAAAGCCTCTGGCCCATGCAATTTGATTGTGCCGTCACGCAGCACGGTTTCGTCGGCGGAAACTACCTGATATTCACTCATGCCCCATCATGTAGCGCGTGATGCAGACAATTACGAGGGGTCAGCGCGGAACAGTGAAAGCAGCCTGAAATTCGGGCTTCACCGCAGCCATCACGGCCTCCGTCACGGGAAGCGTGACTTCGTATGAACCTTCGGCATAAGGCCCGGCCTCATACGGACCGATAAGGAACCCGATCCGATCAAACTTCTGACGGTTGGCAGACCCCAGAATCACCGTGGTGGATTTCACCGTAATACAATCTTCAAACATGCCGGAGTGGTCTTTGCTGAGCGGTTCCCCCCGCTTTTCAACGCGCTGGCGATCAAGCAACTGGCAGAACGCTGGCCTCACCGCTGCATCGAGCGCATCGATCGAGGTAAACATCGCCACCGGCTCCAGCGCCTTGCCCGCGTCCCTGTCCCACACCAGCGCATCGAAATAGCTCATCCCGTGTGCGCCGCCGGTGTAAGTATATGCTTGTGCCGAAAGGGAGAGGTATTGCGGTGTATCGGCCACCACCTCCCAATCTTTCTGCAAACTGTAGGAATGGAAAGGGAAACCGTTCTTTTCCGCTTCAGCCTTCCAGCTTTCCGCATCCTTAGCGAGATTGGCCAGCGATTGCTCCCTCTCTGCCTTCAGGTGGCCCGCCAATGCGGGGATAGACTCGGCCACAGCAGGCCATGACCACGAAAAATCATAGGCGTCTGTCTTGTTCTCGATGGAAACGATAGCAGGCGCGGCCCCATCGCTTGCCTTGGCGTCCGGTATGGCACCATCAGCAGTGCGGGCGCTTGCCTCTGGCAGAAAGGCGTCCGCAGCACCATCGTTCTGCTGTGTGCAGCCAATCAACAGCGCACTCCCCAGCAACATCGCCACGGGAAGAGCTGTCCGCATGGAAAGGTGCGGTTTTTTCTCGCTCTGATCGATTCGCTGCGGCATGAGCACGACTATGACTGACAAAGACCCGCTAATCCAGCCAAACAAGAACCAGCCCGCAACAGCCATCCATCTGGTCGACAAGGATAGTTTCACCGCCTGGCGCAAGACTCTCTCCGGCCCGCAACGCAGCGCGATCGACGCCCAGCGCTTTTCGGGCAAGGCGGGTGAAGTCGCTATCGTTCCTGCCGGAAACGGCGACGAAAACGGATGGTCTGCGGTGGGCGGGGTCGCCAATCCGGCAGAACTTTCTGCATGGTGCCTTGCCAAACTGGCGGGCGAACTGCCTGCCGGAACATACGCGCTGGCATCTGGCGAACCGAATGCGGCCATGCTGGGCTGGCAGTGCGCGCAATATACTTTTGCCCGTTACAAACAGCCTGAAAGCGACGCCGCTGGCCCGCGCATTTTGTTGACCAATGACGTCGCGCGTATCGAAGGCGCTCTGGCTCTTGCCGCAGCGGTCGGCAAAGTGCGCGATCTCGTCAATACGCCGGCACAGGACATGGGGCCAGCCGAGTTGGAAAGCGAAGTGCGCGCGCTGGCAAAACGCCACGGCGCGGACGTTACCGTGACCAGCGGCGATGCGCTGGCAGAAGGCTATCCCATGGTCCATGCCGTCGGACGGGCGGCCAGCCGGTCCCACGCGCCGCGTATGATCGAACTGACCTGGGGCAAGGCTGACGCGCCGCGAGTGGCGCTGGTCGGCAAGGGCGTCTGCTTCGATTCGGGCGGTCTGGATATCAAGCCCGCCGCCGGGATGAAGCTGATGAAAAAGGACATGGGCGGCGCGGCGCACGTCATCGCGCTCGCTGGCCTTGTCATGGGCGCAAATCTGCCGGTGCGCCTGCACCTGCTGGTTCCTGCGGCTGAAAATGCGGTATCGGGCGGCGCATTCCGTCCGGGTGACGTGCTTGCCAGCCGCAAGGGGTTGAGCGTGGAAATCGGCAACACGGACGCCGAAGGGCGCCTGTTGCTGGGTGATGCGCTGGCCCGCGCCTGTGAAGAAAAGCCCGACCTTGTCATCGACTTTGCAACGCTGACAGGGGCTGCCCGTGTTGCACTGGGACCGGACTTGCCCGCACTTCTTGCCCGCAACGACGATACTGCAGCGGCATTGCTGACAGGCGGTGAAGGCAGCGACGATCCGCTCTGGCGCTTGCCGCTTCATGCCGGATATGCCGAATATATGAAATCCGATATTGCCGACATCAACAATTCCGGCTCCACACCTTTTGCAGGGGCGATCACTGCGGGGCTGTTTCTCGACCGGTTCGTGGAAGACGGCGTGGACTGGGCACATATCGACACGTTCGCCTGGCGACAAACGGCCAAACCAGGACGGCCCGCGGGCGGTGAGGCACTGGGTCTTCGCGCCGTCTGGGCCATGTTGCAGAAACGCTTCGGATAAAGCGCAATCTTCACCTGTCTGTTACGATCAGTCCCCATAAACTTGCCCAGAACGGGCTGGCAGTCTAAGCGCCCCGCTTTCGCATCTTGCCGAGTGAACGAAAATACAAAACTGTGAGCACTGATCAACCTGACCCGACACACGACCAGAAAGGCCGCACTTTTGCGCTTTCCGGTCCGGTTGCCAAAGACGATGCAGCCCACTTGCCGCTGCGCGGCGATCTGGCGCACATCGCGCTGGCGGGAAAGTATTTCGTGCCGCACTATGCCGTGCCTGCCTCGCACACGATCAGTGCGGACGGCGCGACGCTCCGCCAGAGCGCCTCGGATGCGGCTGACGGCGTGGCTGAACTCGCCGCTGGCTCCACATTTGAAGTGCTGGATGTCGCCGGTGGCTGGGCATGGGGCTGCGTCAGCCTGGATGGCCCTGTCGGGTATCTGCCGCTAACCTGTCTGGTGGAGAATGCGGGATGACAGCACAGGTCTTTATCGACGGGGCGGTTGGCACCACCGGCCTTGAAATCGCCGAACGGCTCTCCAGCCGCAGCGAGTTTTCGCTGATCACGCTCGACGAAACGCGGCGCAAGGATGCCACGGCCCGGCGTGAGGCCCTGAACGATGCTGATTTCGTAGTCCTGTGCCTGCCCGACGATGCCGCGCGCGAAGCCGTCGCGATGATCGATCCGGCCAGCAAGGCGCGGGTGATCGACGCATCGAGCGCGCATCGCGTGGCCGATGGCTGGACATACGGATTTCCCGAATTGACCGGACGCGACGCTGTCGCCAGCGCGAGGCTGGTCAGCAATCCGGGCTGTTACCCGACC
>JAGREQ010000141.1 GCA_020446465.1 Novosphingobium sp.
ACGAACCGGGCGCGTTCCGCAAGGTTGTGATTGCGCGAACGGATGACCCATTGCTGATCGTCCAGGGCGGCCAAAGCCATTGTCTGCGCGGTGTTGGGCAAGTTGAATGGCAGGCGGATACGGTTCAGCATCGCGACAAGGTGCGGCGCACCCGTGGCCCAGCCAATGCGCTGCCCGGCAAGGCCATAGATCTTTGAAAATGTGCGGGTGACGAGCACGTTTTCATGCGCCACGGCCAGCGCCAGCCCGCCATCGTCATCCTCTGGCCGCAGATATTCGCCATAGGCCTGATCGAGCACGAACAGCACATCCCTGGGCAATCCGGCGTGGAGGCGTGTAATCTCACCTTTTGGCAGGAAACTGCCGGTCGGGTTGTTGGGATTGGCGATAAAAACGACGCGCGTCTTGTCCGTCACCAGTGCCAACAAGGCATCGACATCGGTGCCATAGTCGCTATCCGGCGCGACAACGGGCGTTGCCCCGCAGCGCCGGGCGGCAATATCGTAAACCGAAAAGCCGAACCGCACATAGATCACTTCATCACCGGGCCCGGCAAATGCCTGTGCCGCCAGATTCAGCAGTTCGTCCGATCCTGCGCCGCAGACAACGCGGGTTGGCTCCAGTCCATGAACCGCGGCAATCCTTTCGCGCAATCGGACAGAATCCGGATCGGGGTAGAGATAAGTCGGCTTTGCCTCGCTCATTGCATCAAGAGCGGCAGGGCTGGTGCCGAGCGGGTTTTCATTGGCCGACAATTTTATCAGCTCACGCCCGTCTGCCGACTTGCTCTTGCCGGGGACGTAAGCGTGAATCGCGTCGATCCACGGTTTGGGTATGGGGCGATCATGGGTCACGCGCGGGCGCATAGCCGTGTTTTGCATCGAATAACAGCGCTTGATAGTGAAACGGCGTGATTGACAGCGCGAAGCCACTCGCCCAATTCGCATCACAAGATGGCAAGTGCTGCATCCAATGCTGCCAGCGAAGTGCTGGAACTGGCTGATCCGCTACCGCTTGATGGCGGGCAGCGGCTCGATGGCGTGCGTATTGCCTACAATACGTATGGCACGCTCAACGACGCGCGCGACAATGCCATTCTGGTTGCCCACGCCACAACCGGCGATCAATATGTCGCCAGCCAGCACCCGATAACCGGCAAGCCGGGCTGGTGGGACAGGATGGTCGGGCCGGGCAAGCCGATCGACACGGACCGGTTCTTTGTCATTTGCCCCAACGTCATTGGCGGCTGCATGGGGTCGACCGGGCCATCCAGCATGGCAAGCGATGGCAAACCATACGCCATGCGCTTTCCGGTCATCACGATCAGGGACATGGTGCGCGCGCATGTCATCCTGCTGGAATCGCTGGGGATCGAAACGCTCCACGCTGTCATCGGCGGTTCGATGGGGGGGATGCAGGCGCTCAGCCTTGCTGCCAACTGGCCGCATATTCCGCGCCGGGTGCTGGCGATCGCCAGCACGGCGACAATGGCCGCGCAGAACATCGCCTTTCAGGAAGTGGGGCGTCAGGCAATCATGGCTGACCCTGCCTGGGCGGGCGGTAATTATTATGACAACGATACCGGCCCGGATTCCGGGCTGGCCGTGGCCCGCATGGCCGCGCACATTACCTATCTTTCCGAAGAAAGCCTCACCAGCAAGTTTGGCAGGCGTTTGCAGGACCGGCCCGATGGCAAGCCGGGGGCGAAGAGCTTCGGGTTCGATGCGGATTTCCAGATCGAAAGTTATCTGCGCCATCAGGGGTTGAGTTTCACGACCCGGTTCGATGCCAATTCCTATCTCTATATCACACGTGCGATGAGCTATTTCGATCTTGATGAGGAACACGGCGGCAAACTGGCAGATGCTTTTGCGAGGACGCAGGCAAGGTTCTGCGTCATCAGTTTCGATACGGACTGGCTTTACCCGACCGAACAGTCACGCAAGCTGGTGCATGTGCTCAATGCGGCCAATGCCCCGGTCAGTTTTGTGGAACTGTCCGCGCCGTTCGGGCACGACAGTTTCCTGCTGGATGTGCCCGCGCTTGATCGTGTGGTGACAGGGTTTCTCAACCAATGAACGCGACGCTCACCCGATTGCGGCCCGATCTCGCAGTGATCGCCCGGCAGATTCCGGCTGGCAGCCGCGTTCTGGATATCGGTTGCGGCGATGGCGAACTGATGGCTGCCCTGCGCGATGAAAGCCAGGTCGATGCGCGCGGGCTGGAAATTGACGCCCAGAATGTCGAGCTGTGCGTCAGCCGTGGCCTTTCCGTAATTCAGGGCGATGCCAATGTGGATTTGGCCTTTTACCCGGACGATGCGTTCGATTATGCGATTCTCAGCCAGACATTGCAAACGACGCAGCGGCCCGATCTGATGCTGGATGAACTGTTGCGGATCGGGCGTCAGGCTTTCGTCAGTTTCCCCAACTTCGCCCACTGGCGGGTGCGGGTTGCGCTGGCATGGCGCGGGCGGATGCCGGTAACGCGGCAACTGGCCTATAGCTGGTATGATACGCCCAACATCCACCACCTGACGATTGCCGATTTTCACGCGCTGCTGGATCAGAAAGGCGTGAAAGTGCAGCGCCAGTGGTTTCTGTCCGGGGGACAGGTAATTGGAGCAGCAGGCGCAAACTGGCGCGCCCAGAACGCGGTGTTCCAGATTTCGCGTTAAGGCGCGGTATCATTCCGCCCGTTACGCAAGGCGGCCAGATCTTCAGGCGTGTTCACATTGGCGGGAGGGCGCGGCAGCGTCACGGCGTGCGCCCCTGTCTTTTCTGCCAGTGCCAACAGCGAATGACGGCCCTGCCCTTCAAGGATTTGCACCAACGGCTCCAGCGCGCTGACAGGCCAGTGCGCGATAACCGGCTGGCTGGCGACATAGGCAGGTGCGGGTGAGAGTAACTGCGGCAGGTTGTCGGGAAGGCCCAGCGAATCCACTCCGCAGCACAGCATGGTGGCACAGCCTGTCGCCCTTGCATGGCGTAGCCCTGCGGCAACCCCGCCCAATGGCCCCATGTCGGGGCGCGGCCAGTCGGGCAGGCAGAGCGCGGGGCCAGTATCGCGCCCGGCAATGGCGATGCTGTCACACCAGCCGGACAGCCGTTCTATTGCATGGTCCAGCAGGCTTTTGCCGCCCAGATCAGCCAGAGCCTTGTCACTGCCGAATCGGGTCGCGCGTCCACCCGCGAGCACAAGCCCCATCATCGGACCGGCCATATTCGTATCGCCAGCGTTCATGGAACATGGCTATAACCAGCCCATGACCATCCGCACAATCGTATCGTGGCTTTCCTCAACCGCCTTTATGTCGAGCCTTGCTGCCATGCCCGCCCATGCGGCCTTGCCGGCGCCTGACCACGCGCCTGTCGTTGCGGATAACGTCGACACCGCAGCAGCGCGGGCGCGGCTTGATCCGGCGCAAAGGCAGTTGCTGCGCTGCTCTGCCGCCTTTGCACTGGTGTCGCACCTTAAATCGCGCGGCGATGTGGCCGATCTTCCCACAATGCCGGCAACGGATGACCGGCTGCAGGAATACTTCGTGCGGGCGGGGGCAGAACTGATGGATAAGGCAGGCCTCAGCCGTGCGGAACTGTCCGCGCTTTTGGCGCAAGAGGTGCGCGCCTTGTCTGACCGGCAGGCGCTCAACGCTGCCATGCCGACTTGTGCAGCCTCGCTGGAGGCGTCCGGGCTGTGACGCTGTGATGGGCGGCACTGTGCGCGATGCCCGAAGGAACGTGTTTTTGCACCGATAATTTCTTTTGCCCCCGGTAGACGCGCGGCGCAGCTTGCGGCATGAAAATCAGCTTATGTGGCAACTCTATCAATTCCCGCTTTGCCCATTCAGTCGCAAGGTCCGCCTGCTGTTGGGTGAAAAAGGCGTCAGCTATGAACTGGTGGAGGAAATACCCTGGGTGGCGGGGGATGACTTTTTCCAGCTGAACCCCGCCGGGCGCACGCCAGTTCTCCATAATCCGCAGAAGAACCTGACCCTGATGGATAGCCGCGCGATATGCGAATACTTCGAAGAAACCGAAGATCGCGCCCCGATGATTGTCGGCACTGCCACGAACAGGGCTGAAATCCGGCGGCTGGTGGCGCTGTTCGATGAAAGTTTCTTTGCAGATGTGACAGCGCCGCTGTTGAATGAGCGTTTGCGCAAGCCGACATTCGAAAAGACTTCGCCCGATTCAGGGGCCGTGCGCGCAGCCATGAGAATGGCGAACGGGCATCTCGATTATATTGACTATCTGATCGACACCCGGCCCTGGCTGGCTGGCGCGCAGATGAGCATGGCAGACCTTGCCGCTGCCGCACAGATTTCGGTGGTCGATTACCTTGGCGGTATTGACTGGGCAGGGCATGAACAGACCCGTGGCTGGTATTCTGTGTTCAAAAGCCGCCCCAGCTTCCGCCCGATGTTGAGCGAACGGATGGGCACCATTCGCCCGCCTGCGCATTATTCCGACGTCAATGCCTGATCGAGTCGGGCACGGCGTATGCAGCAGCCTTTATGCTGTTAACATTGTGTTACAGATCGCTTGGGCAAAGCCGGTGCAATTTGGCCGCGATTTTCGGGCCGCATGGGAATTGAACGCCGACAATGGCTAAGCGACAAGGCTCTCGTCGATCATCGCAGGCAACACAAAAGCAGCCGGGCTTTTTCTGCCGCTGGACAAAACGGCTGTTCGTGTGGGGGCTGGGCTTTGCCATCGTGGTCGGGCTGGTGGTCGGGGTTGCGGTTGCCATGGCGGCGCGTTCCCTGCCCAGTTTCAGCCAGATGAAGGATGATGAGCCGGGCCAGACGATCGTTGTCCATGCCCGCGATGGGACGACCATTCTGACACTTGGCCCCAGCGCGGGTGACTGGCTGACGGCTGACCAAATTCCGCAAGTGATGAAAGACGCGATGGTCTCTGTCGAAGACCGGCGATTCTACATGCACTTCGGGATCGATCCGCTCGGCCTTGTGCGGGCGTTGTGGACTTCGTTCCAGGATGACAAGCGGATTGGCGCGACATCCACGATTACCCAGCAGCTTGCCCGCAATGTATTCCTCAACAACAACCGCACGATGGACCGCAAGTTGCGCGAAGCGGTTCTGGCTATGGCGCTGGAGGCGAAGTTCTCCAAAGCGCAGATTCTGGAACTTTATCTCAACAAGGTCTATTTCGGCGGTGGCGCCTATGGGATTGATGCCGCCAGCCGCAAGTTCTTCAGCCACTCTGCCCGCAACCTCAGCACTGCCGAAGCGGCGATTATCGCAGGGCTGGTGAAGGCTCCATCGCGTTATTCGCCCACAGCCGACGTGCAGGCCGCCGTGCGCCGCGCGAACGTGGTGCTGGCACTGATGCGCAGCAACGGAAAACTTGCCGCTGACGAAGGCGCGGTTGATGTCTCCGCGGTCAAGTTGCAAGTCGACAAGACCCAGAACTCGATCCGCTATTTTACGGACTGGGTCTTGCCACAGCTTGATGTGCTTTTGCCCGATACCGATGAGCCGTTGCAGGTGTGGACCACGCTGGATGTAGGGATGCAGCGCGCAGCAACGGCGGCGGTCAAGGCAAATGTGCCCAAGGGGGCGCAAGGTGCGCTTGTCAGCATGGACCGTGACGGGGCGATCCTCGCCATGGTCGGTGGCACGGATTACGTCACCAGCAATTACAATCGTGCGACAACGGCGGTGCGTCAGCCGGGGTCCGCCTGGAAGCTGTTCGTCTATATGGCGGCGCTGGAAGCTGGCTATATTCCTGATGACCGGGTGGTGGATGAGCCTGTCACCATTCAAGGCTGGAGCCCGCGCAATTCGGGCGGACGTTA
>JAGREQ010000142.1 GCA_020446465.1 Novosphingobium sp.
GGCGGTGTGTTTGCATCCATCGACCTGATGGAGGAAGCCTATGTCGCGGCTTGACGGACAGCGGGTGGCGATTACCGGCGCGGCGGGCGGACTTGGCGCGCCGGTGGCCCAGCGGTTGCGCGATGCGGGTGCGTATGTGACAGGTATCGACCGCGGGCCTTGCTCAGCGTGCGATGAAACCATTGTCACCGACCTTTCCGACGATGCCGCGCTGGCCGCGCTGGTTGACCGGTTAGGCAGCGCCACGCCAGATATTCTGGTGAATATCGCCGGGGTCATGCGCTTTGGCCTGCATGAAACCCAGCCGATTGAAGCACTGGCACTGTGTTACCGTGTGAACCTGCTGGTGCCAGCGGTTCTGGCCCGCGCGGTGGCCGCTCCGATGCGGGCGCGCGGATCGGGACAGATCGTCAATATCGGTTCAGTGCTGGGGTCCATACCCTATCCCTGGTTTGCCGCCTATTCGAGCAGCAAGGCCGGATTGGCCGCGTTGAGCCAGAGCTTACGCCGCGAACTGATCGGCAGCGGGGTTGGCGTGACACACATCAATCCGCGCGCTGCCCGCACGCCATTCAACAATGGTGAAGTCAACCGTTTCCTTGAAATCACGAAGATGGCCGCTGATGAGCCGGATTGGGTGGCAGACAGGATAGCTGCCGCCATTCTTGGCAAGCGCGAAACCGTGAACATCGGCGCGATGGAGCGGGTTTACGCCGCGCTCAATGCCATTTCGCCGCGAATAATCGACAACGGCCTGACGGCGCAGATCAAGCGCGCTCGGGCCGAATTCTGCTGAGCAATCGCAAGGAGATCCCGATGAAAATTCAGCACCGCAGCCTGTTTTCAGGTATTGCCGCCGTTCTTCTGGCCACCGCATCCACCCCGGCCTTTGCCGATATGGCGCAGGACGTGAAGGTCGTGAACGATGGCTGGGCGCATATCACATACGAAGTGAAAGGTTCGAGCACCCAGACCAAGGCCCTTAATCAGCTTGCCAAACAGGCAGCCGTGCTGGTGGCGCGTTATCCGGGCAAGGCAGAACCCTTGCTTTGGCAAGGTATCGTGACCAGCGAACAGGCAAACCGCGCGAACATTTTTCACAAGCTGGGCCTTGCCACCAAGGCACGTGATATTCTGGCAAAGGCTTATGCGATTGATCCCAAAGCGGCCAATGGGGGCGCAGCGATGAGCCTGGGTGTGCTCTATTACAAGGTGCCCGGCTCTCCCATTGGATTTGGCGATGATGCCAAGGCCAAAACGCTTCTGGATCAGGCACTGGCGCTGGACCCCAACGGACTGGATGCCAATTACTTCTATGGTGATTACTTGCTGGATCAGGGGGACAAGGCGGGTGCGCGTAGCCACCTGCTAAAAGCACTGAAAGCGCCACATGATGCATCGCGCCCGGCATGGGATGCAGGACGCCGACGCGAGGTGCAGGCCCTGCTTGCCAAGGCAAAGTAATCTGCCGGCACGACCTTGGGTATTTATCGTAAGTTTGCTGAACAACTTGCCCGGCCTCGTGGCGCGGGTGGGCGTATGCTTGGCAAAGTGATGGACCTTGCCAACCGCAAGCCCGTGCGTCGTGCCATCGACCTGCTGGAGCCGCAGGATGGCCAAAACATTCTGGATGCAGGATGTGGAACGGGTGAGGCTCTGGCGCAGGTTCTGCGCCGTGCATCATGCACGGTAACCGGCGTTGACCTGTCTTCAACCATGCTGGCTGCTACACGTTCACGACTGGGGTCGCAGGCCATACTGATGAACACAACCATTGAGCAGGCCAGTCTTGCTCCTGCATCATTCGACGCGGCGCTGGCGCTGAACGTGCTGTATTTTTGTGGAGCCGATGGTGCGATGCTGAAAGCCATCCATCGTGCGCTGCGCCCTGGGGGGCGATTTGTGGCTTATGTCACGCATCGCGATACGATGGAGCGGTGGCCTTTTGTCAGTGCTGGTCTCCACCGCCTCTATACTGAAAATGAACTTCGCATGGTTTTGGAAAAGAACGGATTTGCCCCGGAAGGTATAGCGGTGCACAGTGCGCCGGTCACACGCGGAGTGCGTGGGATATGGGCGCTCGCTATCCGCTGATGCGTATAGTGGATTTTGGCGCTGTTGGCAGGGGACGTGCATTGCCGGAAGGCGGTCTTGCAGCCACGTTTGAGCTGGAACGAGCAGCGTTACTGCGGTTTTTGGCTGCACGCGCCGGCAATGCTGACGAGGCGGAAGATTTCCTGCAGGATTTGTGGATCAAGCTGCAAACGCCAACTTCTGCACCTGTCGCCAATCCGAAGGCCTATTTGTTTCGAATGGCCAATAACCTTGTTCTGGATGCCAGGCGTGCCCGTCAGCGCGCCATGACGCGTGATCGCGGCTGGATCAATGCCGACGGGGACGATGATTGCGCGCCGGAGGATCGCAAGGATCCGGGCCTTCCCGCCGATGAGGAAATAGCGGCGCGACAAGAAGCGCAAGTCTTGCAAAACGCAATCGATGCACTTCCTGACGGGGCAAGGCGTGCGCTGGTGCTTTACAGGTTCGAAGAGCGTGGACAGGCTGAAATTGCCCAGATTATGGGCATCAGTCGCAGTGGAGTGGAAAAGCATCTGGCAGTGGCGATGAAACATCTGCGCAAGGCTTTATGCGACTGCGGATTGTTCGCAACCGCGGCGTCTGAAGGTCAGGAGAACACAAAAGGCCACGGGCTGGAAACAGGATCAACAGCATGAGCGGGGAAGAAGACAGGATCGCCAGCGAAGCGGCCATCTGGCACGCCGCCAGTGCGAACGACGATATGGATTGGGATGGCTTCACCACATGGCTTGAGGCTGATCCCCGCCACGCCGTTATCTATGATGAGATCGCGCTGGCCGATGCGCGTTTGCAGGAACTAACGCCAACATTAACTCCTCCACTGATGGCTGCCAACGATGCAGCGGAAGCCGAGCACGCGACATATCAGGGGCGTCATGCAGGCTGGTGGCGCTGGGCGGGCGGGGCGCTTGCGGCCTGTCTGGTGGCCGTTCTGGCAGTGCCGCAATTTTTGCAGACCGATCCGCATATCTATGAAACCGCAGATGCAAGCCGCACCATCGCTCTTGCCGATGGCTCACACATCGCATTAGCGCCACACAGCCGTTTGCAGATTGCCGATGGCGAACAGGATATGGAATTGAGCGGGGGGGCGTGGTTCAACATTTCCCACGATCCGTCACGCAAGCTGACTATCACTGCCGGTCAACTGCAAATCAGCGATATCGGCACCCAATTTGACGTGCAGCACAACGGTGATGGTGTCCGTGTGAATGTCGCGGAAGGCACCGTCAACGTGTCGTCGCAGGCATTGTCGGCGCCGGTAAGACTTGAGGCAGGGCGTGGGTTGCTGTTTGATGCGAGCAACGGGGTGTCACGCGTCAACGCAATTCCGCTGGAGGATGCAGGAAGCTGGCGTTCAGGCCGATTATCCTATCAGTCCATGCCTTTGGCACTGGTCGCTAGCGACATCACTCGCTATGCAGGCGTGCAGGTGACCGTGGCTGAGACGCTGCGGAACCGTGAGTTTTCGGGAACACTGATCGTCACAGATGGCAAAACGGCATTGCGCGATCTTTCACAGCTTATGGGCGTTGACGTTACCGGCAACGGTGACAGTTTCCGTCTTGTGCCCCCAGACCGTTGAAGCACGCGAACAGGCCCGCCAGCGGATAGATATTCCGGCTTCTAAACTGTCTCAGGCAATTGCCGAATTGTCCCGACAGGCAAAAGTTTCCATCGGAATGCAGGGCGGTTTACCATCCCGCCCAACACCTGCCATTCATGGCGAAATGACAGTGCAGCAAGCGCTGCGGTTACTGCTCCGCGGAACGGGGTTTGTCGCGCGCCGGGCAGGCCCAACTGCCTGGCGCATTGAACAGGCGCCCGCCATTGACGATACCCGTTCTGCTCAGCAGGTTGCGGCTTCATCCCCGTTGCCAGCGCCTCAACCCATTGTTGTGACCGCCAGCAAGCGTGACATGGCGTTGACCGATCTCCCGCTTGCCATATCGGTAGCATTGTTACCATCTGGGGAATCTGGCACCCGCGATGATACCAACAGCATCGCACAGGCGGTTGAAGGGCTGGCGCTGACCGGCGCGGGGCCGGGTCGTAACCGTATTTTTCTGCGCGGAATTGCCGATAGTGCGTTTAACGGTGAAAGCCAGTCTACTGTTGCCATTGTTCTGGATGACGCCCGGCTGACTTATGCGGCACCTGATCCGGATATACGGCTGGTGGATATGGAACGGGTCGAAGTGCTCAAAGGGCCGCAAGGTTCGCTTTACGGCACCGGGGCGCTCGGAGGCATCTATCACCTTGTCAGCCGCCGCGCACAGCTCGACATGCTGACCGCCTCTGTTTCGGCAGGGGGCAGTATCGTTTCATCAGGTGCGGCGGATTATTCGGTTTCTGCTATAGCCAATCTTCCGCTGGTCTCAGACAAGCTGGGGCTGCGCCTTGTTGGCTATGCAATGCGCGAGGGTGGATGGATCGACACTGGCGACAGAAGCAACAGCAACTCCACACGGGTATCAGGCCTGCGCGGCGCTTTGGGCGCTAACGTAGGGGAGGGTTGGCGGCTGGACCTGACGGGGTTTGCGCAATGGACAGAATCGCGCGACAGTTCCTACAGTTACGCGCCCCATGCTCGCACCCGGCCTGCCCAGTTGCCGGAACCGCATGATAATGATCTGCGCCATCTGGCAGCGCGGTTGTCGCGGGAAAGCGGTGGAGTGGATATCGTCGTCAGCACTGGCATGACCTGGCACGAAGTGAACGATACACTCGATGCCACAACCGGTGCTGACAACTTTGGCCTCGCCAACCCTCAGACGCTGACGGATGAACGTCGTTTCCGGGTGTGGGACAATGAATTGCGGTTCAGTCGCGCGCATGGGCGTTGGCGCTGGCTTGCGGGTGTTACATGGTTGAACGCCCGCCAGCATCTGGTTTCTGATCTGGAAAGCCTGCAAGATGTCCTGATTATCGATGATGACAGGCGAACAACCAATGACCTCGCTGTCTTTGGCGATATCACTGTGCCAATCGCTGCACAGGTTGCATTGGATGTAGGGGCACGGCTTTTTCGATCTGAAACTGTCGAACAGCGCATGGGCCGCGCAGTTGTGCAACGGCTGGAGCGTGTACGCATGGGCCTCACGCCCAGTTTTTCGATTTCCTGGCGTCCCGATGCCACCAGTCTTGCGTGGATACGCTATGGTTCCGCTTTCCGGTCGGGAGGCTCCGGTGGGGCATCGGACGGCGCTATCGAGATGCTTAAAGGGGACGAGCTGGCCATGATCGAAGCTGGCTGGCGCACGGATCGGACGGGCGGGCTGCGTCTGGAAGTGGGAACATGGTATGGCTGGTGGGAAAATTTGCAGTCGGACCAGCTCCAGACCAATGGACTGATAGAAACCAGAAATGCTGGCAAGGCATTTACTGCCGGGGCCGAAGTGTCGGCTACCGTTCCGTTGGCATCGGGTTGGCAATTTGAAGGCGGGGCCAATTACACCATGGCAAAGCTCCATCGCAATGAATTGGGGTTTGAACTGGATGACAGCCATTTGCCCGGTGTGCCGGAATATACCTTTCGCGCCCGGCTTGGGCACGATTTCATGATGGCCGGTGCGCCCACCCGCATTTCCGCTTCATTGCGTTACGTCGGTCCGTCCCGGCTCAGCTTCGATCCTCAGGTTGATCGACCCATGGGAAAGTTCCTCGAAAGCAGGATAAGTGCCAATGTGAAGCTCCGTGGTTTCAGCATCTCGGCTG
>JAGREQ010000143.1 GCA_020446465.1 Novosphingobium sp.
CTCAGCACTCAGCACTCAGCACTCAGCACTCAGCACTCAGCACTCAGCACTCAGCACTCAGCACTCAGCACTCAGCACTCAGCATGTTCAACCCAGACGCGGCGGTGGATCAAGCCCCCACGACAATATCATTGAACAGCGCTAGGTTAAGCTGCCCAGCTTCCCGCGCCGACCGTCACAAGGCGGGCGGCGATATCGACAGGACAATCACTCACGCAGCGCCGTCACATCCTCCAGTTCGGCAGTCCCACCACCCGCAAGGATCAGCCGCGGCGTCGTGCCGACCAACTCAGCCCCGGTGACGCGCGTATAAACCCCGGCCTTCGCGACATCGATCACCTCGCCGTCTTTGGCCGATTCGATCCGGAACTGATAAAGACCAGCCGGTAACAGGTTCCCTGCGGCATCCCGCCCTTGCCAATCTATCTCGCCTGCACCAGCACCAATGCTTTCTCGCGACACTTCAGCCCCGCGCGCATCAAGCGTCACGAGGGTCACCGTATCGGCATTCACAGCCGGATCGACGGTCATGGTCAGCGGCGACTGATCGAACCAGACCGGTGCCGTGGTCCGCACGTCGCGACCGATCCAGCCCGACAGTTCCCCCAGCCCGTTCGTCCCGCCGTTCAGCAATTGCTGCAACAGCTGGTTGGTCTGAACCTGTTGTTCGACCCCCGAAAATGTCGCAAGCTGCACCGCAAACTCGGTTCCCTCCATCGGGTTCAACGGGTCCTGATTCTTGATCTGCGTGGTCAGCATCTTGAGAAAGGTCTCAAAATCGCCGCTGGCGAATGCCGAGCCCCCGGTCCCGGGTTTGCTCGATTGCCTTGCCGTCTGCGCCGCCGCCATACTTGCATTCAGACTTTCCACCATTCTTGGAACCTCAAGCTTCTAGATCCTGATATCGATAAGAGATCCGAGAGCCGGCCGCGGCTGGATCACCGAAACCACCCCCTCATTCCGGGGGACCACACGATCACCGGCGTGGCCAACATCATCGCGGCGATCACCCGCGGTCTGGCGCTGCCCGGTGCCGTTATTGTCGGCAAAAGACAGCTCGGCGCCCGCAAGGCCCGTATCCCGCAATTCACGGCTAAGCAGGTCAGCATGCCGGCGCAGCAGATCCAATGTCGCCGAGTTTTCCGCGTAGACGGCGATGGCTGGCCGGTCCCCTGCCGAGATGACCAGTCGCACGGTGCCAAGCTCTTCCGGCGTCAGGGTTACTTCGATTTGCCCCGCCTGCTGATCTGCGAGATGGGGGGCAATCTGTCGCACGACATTATGCGCCGCATGTGGAGCGCCCTTGAGCGTGGGGGAAAGCGCCGTCGCAACGTCGCCTTTCGCTTCAACGCCGGCATGTATCCTGATTTCAACCGCTATCTCCGGCGCCTCACCCATCTGATCGGGATCGGGAGCCTCAACGGGTCGAGGGGCGGCGACAGCTTCAACGCGCAACCGGCCAGCAGCATCAAAACCAACCCCGGAAGCAGGACTTGCCTGGCCGGGCTTCATGCCAGGCGCGCTGCCATCCCGCGACACGCCCTGCAAACCGATCCCCTGCGCCGGCTCATTCCTCACAGCAACCTCGGCGGGCTGACCGTCAGGCGAGGCAATCATGCCCGCCATAGCCACCCCATCCGATGATCCATCAAACAGGTGCTGCCCGCTCCCCACTGCCGGCAGCAAATCATGCTGTGCGGTCATCGGCAGCAGCTCAGGCGCAGCGTCCGGTGGCAACAGCGGAACAGCGTCACTTTCCTCATCCGTGGCGAACTCATCGCCTTGGTCCTCCGCGGGCAGATCGTCAACAACGACGGGGGTAGCGGCAGCCGCCTGTTCAGGATCAACCGCGCCCTCATTGGGCTGGCAGAGCATAAACCTCGCGAATGCCGCCCCACCCGTATCACGCGACGATTCCTTCTGCCCCTCTGCCATCAAAGGCGCATTCCCGGTGAACTTGATCGCGGGCGACATCATCATCTTCTACCCCAAAGTTTCGACCTTTCTAGCAGCACCAAGTTACCAAATATTTACCGCAAGCGTGTATTCATACCCTATCGGTTACTTTTTATCGAAAATGGACATCTCATGCGGATAGACACAACCCAGATACCCCGAGCCATCCCCACAAAACCAGAAACCGACACAGCAAACGGATTGGAAACGGCATTTCTTGCTGAAATGTTAAAATATGCCGGACCTCGTTCGATTCAGGGTGAATTCTCAGGTGGAATCGGCGAATCGCAATTCTCCAGCATGTTGACCGACGCCTATGCCGAAGCACTCAGCAAGAAGCTCGATCTTGGCCTGACCAAACAAACGAAGGGCGAATCATGACTGAAGCAATCGAATATCTTCAAAAAGCGCGCACGGCGCTGATGGCCTTCGATCCCGCGAAGGCGGAGGAATGGCTGCACAAATTCGAAACCGAACTTCGGAAACATCGCCTGCCGCAGGACGCTGTCGCGGATTGCGCGGCTGAGCTGTCCATCATCCATGGGCTTGCTGGTGCCGCATGCGATGGCGTCGCCGCCGCGCAGCGCCAGCTGACCGAAATCCTGAAGCTTTCACGGAATCTGGACACCTATGACAGCGCCGGGCAAAAAAAAATTGCCCAGGTCGGTTTGGAAACAGCCAAACGCTTTTGAATAAACCTGTATGCTTTATCAAGTTGAACATTTGGAAGAGTTCAGGATTTATTCATGATTGCCGGTTAAAACCGGTCACGTGCTTCATAGCATCGGGCTGAAGCTCGCAGGTCAGAAGGCCTTACTGGAAACGGGAAAATTCCCTTTTTAATTGGAGACAAAACATGTCCAGCATTCTGACCAACAACAGCGCGATGGTAGCCCTTCAGACACTGAAGGGGATCAACTCGAATCTGGCAAAGACCCAGGACGAAATCTCGACCGGCAAGAAGGTTGCCAACGCCCAGCACAACGCCGCGATCTGGGCCATCTCGAAGGTCATGGAAACCGACCAAACGTCGTTCAAGACCATCCAGAGCAACCTGAACCTGGCCGAGGCCGTCGTGACCACCGCCCGAACCGGCGGCGAAAAGATCCAGAAGCTTCTCGACGAGATGAAGCAATTGGCCGCCGGCGCTGCCAGCGACGCGAACGACTATGCGACCATCAACGCGGAGATCGTTGCAAAGAAGGATCAGATCACCGCGATCGTCGATGCCAGCCAGATGAATGGGGTCAACCTGCTCAAGACCAACCCCATCGGCACCCAGACCGATTTCTCGGTTCTGGCCTCCATCGACCGGACTGCGGGGAACGCCGTGACCAGCAAGGTGTCGATCACCGTCGCATCGGTCAACTTCGAGGGCACCATCGAGGGCGCAACCGTGACCACGATCATCGATCGCGCCACGGCTTTGACTGCGGTCGGGGAAATCGAAGCCCTGTTCACGCTGGCGAAAGATGGCGTCGCCAAGCTCGGCACCGCCGCCAAGCGGATCAACGATCAGTCCAGCTTCGTGGCCGACCTTGCTGACTCGCTGAAAGCGGGGATCGGGGCGCTTGTGGACGCCGACATGGAAGAGGCCTCTGCCCGCCTGCAGGCGCTGCAGACCCAGCAGCAGCTGGGTGTTCAGGCGCTGTCGATCGCCAATCAGGCACCGCAGACCATTCTGGCGCTGTTCAAGTAATGACAACTGCATAGGGCGCCAATTCAGGCGCCCTATGTTTCCGACTGCCTTCTAGAACAGGAATTCAGGCGTGAACTCTGCTCCATTCCGAAAGTCCCGGGCCGAATTCGGTTCCGACTATGTCCGCACCGATCGCGACAATGAATATATGGTGGTATCGCGCGTGACGCGGTTGCTGCAAAATGCCGTCGACAGCGGCGACCGCTGGGTCGAGATCCGCGCAACACATTCGAATAATGAGCTCTGGACTGCGCTCGCAGCAGATCTCGCCTCCCCCGGGAACGCCCTGCCCGATCAGCTCAAGGCGAACCTGATTTCCCTTGCCATGTTCTCGATCCGTCATGGCCACAAGGTCCTTGCCGAGAATGCGTCCATCGCCCCGCTGCTTGAAATCAACATACGCATCATGAAGGGCCTGCGGGGGGAGGTTCAAGAATGACCGGCCTGATCCTGAAACTCGCACCCAGCGAACGCGTCCTTATCAATGGCGCTGTGATCGAAAATGGTGATCGACGGGCCAAGCTGTCCATCCGCACCCCGAACGCCAATATTCTTCGCCTCAAGGATGCCATTCACCCCGATAAGGCATCTACGCCAGTCGCCCGCGTTTGCTATATCTGTCAGCTTATCCTGACCGGTGAGGTCGACGCGAAAGAGGGCCATCAGCAATTGCTCCTGGGCATCGAACAACTGTCACAGGTCTTCTATGATCGTGACAGCCGCGCCATTCTGACTGGTGCAACCAATCACACAATCTCCAAAAGCTATTATCACGCACTGAAGCAACTTCGTGAGCTTCTGCCGCGGGAGGCGCGCCTTTTTGCCGCGAAACAGCCATGACCTACAATGTTCAGGTCGGGAATGGCGGGTATCTTGGATGGAAACTCCTTCAGCGAACTTTGGACACCCAGCAGTCTGTATTTTCAAGATCGACGGAGTTGCAGAGATCGCGTGACTACTTCACTGAGAACATATCCACAGTCCGCTCGGCAGAGGATCTGGTCAAGAACTACAAACTTCTCGGCGTGGCATTACGTGCGTTCGGATTGGATGATGATCTGAACAACAGGTTCTTCATCCGCAAAGTGCTGGAAGCAGATCCGCAGGATAAGACGAGCCTCGTCAACAGGCTCCCGGACAAACGCTATGCAAAGCTGAACGCAGCATTCGCATTCTGGGACACACCCAACGCGACTGCCGGCAAGCTTCCTGCCGAGACCATCGCCGACATGTATACAATGCGGTCATTCGAAAAAAATATTGGGCAACAGCATCAGGAAATCGAACTAGCATTGAATGCCAAGCGCGAGCTCGCAGAAATAGCAAACGCGGCTGTCAGCAATGACACAAAATGGTTGCAGATCATTGCTTCCAAACCCTTAAGAAAAGTTTTTGAGGGCGCATTCAATCTCGGGAAAAGCTTTTCAAGCCTTCCAATCGATCGTCAGGTTTCCGAATTCAAGTCTCGCGCGAATCACATGATGGGAAGCTATGATATCCAGAAACTTGCGAGCAGCCAGAATATTGAAACATTGACAAAACACTATCTTCTGCGCACAGAAATGGCTACCAACGATGTTTCGTCGTCGTTCTCCATCGCATTGAAGCTGCTTTCTTGAACAAGCATCACGGCCAAGAGCTGGGTTGCGCGGTTTTTCCAGGGGTTGATTCTTCTCACCGCACAGCCGCGGGCCGTGTTTTCAGAACCGCGCAGAGGTTGGCCTCTTGGGCTCTTTGAACTGATGCGTTGGATGCCCCCAGCCAATGGCATCTCGTATGCCATGATGGTTCCATCGGAACCGAACGGAGGGCACATCAATGACGACGACGATCAGCATGTTGGCGATCGACTTGGCGAAGGGCAGCTTCCAGGTCTGCGCCGTTGGGCCGGAGGGGACGGTTTTATACAACCGAAGTTTGTCGCGGACGCGTCTGGCGACGCTTCTCGCCGATCAGCCCGCGTGTATCGTTGCGATGGAGGCCTGCGCCATGTCGCATCACTGGGGCCAGGTGGCATAAAGGCGCGGCCACGAGGTTCGGCTTGTCCCGGCGGCTTACGCGAAGCCGTTCGTGAAGCGACAGAAGAATGATCGCGCTGACCCGAGGCATTCATGTTGGCTAGGTTT
>JAGREQ010000144.1 GCA_020446465.1 Novosphingobium sp.
CGAGGTTGTCGCAGCCATTGCGAAGCCAGGTTCCGTATCTCCGTCGGCATGGTCGCCGAAAACATCAATGTCTGTCGCTCGGCAGGGATGTACTCCACGATCTTGCGCAGGTCGTGAACAAACCCCATATCGAGCATCTGGTCGGCTTCGTCCAGTACCAGGATCTGTAGTTGATCGAGCCTGACGTGGCCTTGGTTAATGAGGTCCAGCAGTCGTCCGGGCGTAGCAATCACGACTTGCACGCCAGACTGCAGCGCCTTCACCTGAGGGTTCTGGCTGACGCCACCATAGATGGCGGTTTGGCG
The DNA here is from genome assembly GCA_020446465.1 of Novosphingobium sp. GTDB lineage: Bacteria > Pseudomonadota > Alphaproteobacteria > Sphingomonadales > Sphingomonadaceae > JAWKXU01. The sequence continues at coordinate 306 of JAGREQ010000144.1, forward strand.
CAGCTTCGTACCTGCCCCGTAGGTCTGAAAACTCCGCTGCACCTGCAGCGCCAACTCACGCGTCGGTACGAGCACCAGGCAGCCGATGGCAGGACGGCGCTGCTTCCGCCCCTGTGAGTCTCGGCCTACGTGCGAATCCGTCAGCAGACGGTGCAGCACTGGCAGCGCGAATGCGGCTGTCTTGCCCGTTCCGGTCTGGGCGCACCCCAGCAGATCGCGCCCTTCCAGCAAAGCCGGGATAGCCTGGCGCTGAATCGGGGTGGGGTCGGCATAACCGCGCGAATCCAGCGCACGGACAATTGGCTCGGCCAGACCGAGATCAGTAAAAAAGGTCATGAATAGTTTATTCTTTCAAATAGATGCGGCGCGCACATGGCGTTTCAATGCACTGAAGGCGCGCGGCGGGTTGCTCACTCTTGAGGCGACCCCGCATGAAAAAGGAAGCATCGGTTAAATCTCTTGCGACCAGATGCCCGATCTGTCCTGACGGGGAACCGCAGGCTTCACGCTATCATCGGGCGGGACGGCATGACTGGGCATGTGCGTCGGTCGCTGCTGGGCCATCTAGTACTTGTCGCTCAACAAAGCAATAAAATTACGCAAATTATTTTGCAGGTGCGAAATCACCACGAGAAATCGTTGGATTGTGGCGTGTATGCTTGATCTCGGCCCGGCGTCCGGCCAAAGCCAGCGTCGTTACCACTTTCCTGCCGGACTCAACACATGCTGCTCAACCACGCCCGCTCGCTCCTCTTTCTCCCTGCGTCCAATGCGCGCGCCATTGCCAAGGCCCGTTCATTGGGCTGCGATATGGTGTTGTTCGACCTTGAGGATGCGGTGCCCGATGACAAAAAGGCCGAAGCCCGCGATGGCGCCCGCACCGCCATGGCCGAAGGCGGCTTTGGAAAGCGGCTGCTGGCGCTGCGGGTCAATACGGCCGATACACCCTGGCATGGCGATGATTGCGCGCTCGCCCGCGATCTGGCGGTCGATTACGTCGTGCTGCCCAAGGCTGAAAGCCCTGCCGACGTTGCATCGGTGGCCGACAGCACGGGAAAGCCTGTCATTGCCATGATCGAAAGCCCGGCGGCGGTGTTCGCCGCACAGGCCATCGCTGCCACTCCCGCCACTGCGGCCCTGTTTGTTGGCGTGAACGACTTGCGGCGTGATCTCAATATTCCCGCCACGGCCAGCCGTGCGAGCGTCAGTGTCGCTTTGCAGACCATTGTGCTGGCGGCCCGAGCGGCGGGAAAGGCAGTGTTCGATGGCGTTTACAACCGGCTGGACGATCCCGATGGATTCGAGGCGGAATGCCGCGAAGGGCGTATGCTGGGGTTTGACGGCAAGACCTTGATCCACCCCAATCAGGTGGACGCGACCAATCGGCTGTTCGCGCCGGACGCAGCGGAGCTTGACCGGGCGCGCCGACTGGTGGAGGCAGCAACCGGCGGCGCAGAGCGGTTTGAAGGCGAAATGATCGAGACGATGCATGTCGAGGCAGCCCGCGCCTTGCTTGATCGTGCTGCCAGCAGTGTTGGTTGATGCAAGAGAATCGTTGACCGGCAGCCCTGCGCCGTGGCAGGGGCGCGCCGCAATCCAGTGCGATAAGGCACTGGCCCATGCGGGTGTAGCTCAATGGTAGAGCAGCAGCTTCCCAAGCTGACGACGAGGGTTCGATTCCCTTCACCCGCTCCAGCCTTCCACCGCTTGCCTGTGCTGATTGCGCCGTTCGCCGGGCGCTGACAGTTTATGCCGTCGCTGTTCCTCTCGTTCATGGCCGCTGTTCTGGCAGGCTTTGGAGGGCGCGATTACCGGCTCGTGGCGCACCTTTCAGCCCGTTTTGACGGATCGGCGATGGTTCTGGTTCTGGGGCTCGTCTCGTCCCTGATAACTGCCGCCGTGGCCGCATTTGGCGGCAGCGCTATTGCGAGCATCGCAGGCGGCAATGCGGGATTGATGCTGGCGGCGCTGGCCCTGCTCTGGGCCGGGCTGGAAATGACCTGGCCGTGGCGGCGGGCCTTACCACAGGAACCGACACGCTCTGCCTTTGCCATTCTCGCCGTTTTGCTGGCAACGCAGATTGGCGATGCGGCGCGGTTTCTTATCCTTGCAGTGGCGGTAGCGACGGGGTCAGCCCTGCTGTCAGCAATGGGCGGGGCGATCGGCGGTTGCGCAGCCATCGCGCTGGCATGGAGCGAGCCAGGGCGCGCCTTGCCACCCGCTCTTGTTCGCCGGATGCGGATGATGCTGGGGGTCGTGCTGGTGCTGTCAGGTGCAGTGCTGGCAATGGTTGCGCGCGGGATCGTCTGACCGATACATTGATCGAATAATTCGATCACACTGGCAATAAATTGCCGTTATTCCGATCTTTAATTCGCCTGTATAGTGCAGATATTCAATAGGAACGAACACGGACAGAAACACAAGGAGCAAGCAAATGGCAAGCAGCGGAGACAACACAAAGAAAGCCCTGATAGAGGCATTGAATGGTGTGCTGGCGGACCATTTCGCGCTCTACATCAAGACAAAGAACTTTCACTGGCATGTCAGCGGCCCGCGCTTTCGCGATCTGCACTTGCTGTTTGATGAACAGGCGGCGCAGATTCTTGGCGTGACCGATCTGATTGCCGAACGGGTTCGCAAAAATGGCGGCATTACGCTGACATCCATCGGCTCGATTGCAGCCAGAAGCCAGATCACAGATCAGGATTCGACGGACCTTTCTGCTGAAGCGATGGTGGAAGAACTGCGGAAGGACAACCTTGCGCTGGTCGATGCAATCCGTATCGCCAAGGCGGCGGCCGGTGAAGCGGGCGACAACGCCACTGATGGCATCGCGGATGACTGGACCGATCAGGCCGAGCAGCGGGTCTGGTTCCTGACTGAAATCGCCAAATAACCTGCATGATACCCCCCGAAGGGCCACGTTGGCACGCATTCACTCTCTTGTGTCTATTGTGTGCTAACGTGGCCCCATGCAGAATCTGACGATCATTCCTGGCGCAAGCGATGCGGATATTGCTGGATGGCTGGAACAGCACCTTGCCGCAGCACTGAACTGCGCAGCGGACGACGGCAAGATCGCGATAACGGTGCCGGGCGGTTCGACCCCTTTTCCGATTTTTGCCAAACTTGCGGGGGCAGGGCTGGACTGGTCGCGTATTGCGCTCTGGCCAGGGGATGACCGCGCCGTCGATGAAAGCCACCCGGCAAGTAATGCCGGGCGTATCCGTCCCATTCTGGAGCCGCTGGGCGCAACCGTCGTCACTCTTGGCGAAAAGGCGCATCCGCCGCATTTTGCGCTGACGTGGCTGGGCATGGGGGCTGATGGGCATATTGCCTCGCTCTTCCCCAATACCGATCCGCAGACGGATGATCCCCAATCCGTGCGCCGCCTGACGCCTGACCCGTTACCGCCAGAGGCACCGTTTGACCGGCTGACCCTGACAATCCCCGCACTGCTCAACACTGATGAAGTGCTGTTCGTGCTGCGGGGTGAGGAAAAACGTGCCCTGTTTGAAGCAGCAATGCGCGGGGAAAACAATCTTCCGGTTGCCCGGCTTCTTCGGGCTGTGCGCCAGCCTGTCACGTGTTTTTGCTGAGCGTGTGGCTGGAGAAATGATTGCACGCGTCCTTCCTGCCCCGTTGCACCGGCTGGGCTTGCGTGTGGCCCATGCCTTGCGAAAGCGATACTGGCGCTGGCGAAGGCCGCTGCTGGTCGGGTGCAGCGTCATGGTGTTTCGGGTTGCGGACGGCGGCCAGCGCAGCGTCCTGCTTGTTCGGCATTCCTATGGATCGGGTCGGTGGGGCTTGCCCGGCGGCGCGGTGGCCCGTGGCGAAGACCCTGCCAGTGCGGCCCTGCGCGAATTGCGTGAGGAAGTGGGGCTGGACCTGGATGCGCTACATCTGGTCGGCAGTGTCGTGCGCGACCTGCATGGCGCTCGCAACCAGCTGGAGATGTTCAGCGCCTTGAGCAATGCGGAACCGCAGATTGACGGGCGCGAAATCGTTGCTGCGGGATATTTCCCGCTTGACGCCTTGCCGCCTGATCTGGCCGGGGATGCAATGTATTGGCTGCGTTATCAGAACAGCGAGAGCTGAGCGTTCCGGCTATCACTGGTGCCGTTTGCGGCTGGTGCGCCTTCCACTGTTTCTGGCGCTTCGTCTGCACCTTCCAGCGATGACAGTGTCAGACCCATCAACCTGATGGGTTGGGGCAGGGGCAGCAATTCATCCAGCAAGGCATGGCCAATTCGCGCAAAATCGGTTTTGCTTTCGACCACATGCTCGACCGAGCGGGCACGGGTGAGAAGTGTAAAATCGGCAAAGCGCATTTTCAGAGTCACTGTCCGCCCGTGTGCATTGGCGCTTTCGATCCGGTCCCAGACGATATCGACAATGCGATCCAGCGTTTCGCGCAAGGCAGGGCCGGAGGAAATGTCGTGGGCGAATGTGCGCTCCCCACCCAGAGACTTGCGGCGGCGATGTGCCTGCACGGGACGCAAGTCGATCCCGCGTACGGCGCGATAGAGGTAATCGGCCTGCGATCCGAAATGTTCGCGCAGAACCTCGATCGGGCGGGCGCGCAAGTCTTCCCCCGTTTCAATACCCAGGCGCGCCATCTTTTCAGCGCCTCGCGGGCCGACGCCGTGAAAGCGCCGCACGGGCAGTCCCGCCACAAACTGCGCCCCTTCGCCGGGACGAATGACGCAAAGCCCGTCGGGCTTGTTCTGGTCGCTCGCGAGTTTGGCCAGAAACTTGTTGTAGGAGACACCTGCACTAGCCGTCAGGTTCAACTCGCTGCGGATGCGCTCTCGGATCAATTCGGCAATACGCGTAGCAGAACCGATCCCGCGCATGTCCGCTGTCACATCCAGATAGGCTTCATCCAGGCTCAGCGGTTCGATAATGGGGGTATAATCCGCAAAGATTGCGCGGATGTGGCGTGATATGTCCCGATACACGTCAAAACGCGGCATTCGAAACACGAGATCGGGGCACAGGCGCAAGGCCCGCTGTGACGGCATGGCGGACCGAACCCCGAATTTGCGCGCTTCATAGCTGGCAGCGGCAACCACTCCGCGTCCCGTTGCGCTGCCAACGGCCAGCGGCAATCCGCGCAGGGATGGGTCGTCGCGTTGTTCAACGCTGGCGAAAAAGGCATCCATGTCGATATGGATGATCTTGCGCAGGCCACCCGGTGCAGCGTTTTCTGCCGGTTCGTCCGTAATGTTGGGGTTTGCATCGGCCATGACAGCGCCCACATTATCAGGGGGAGCGCCCTTGGTCATCCATCCGGCCACACTGAAAATATCGAAGATGCAATTGGGTGCAATGTGGGATTATGAATGAAAAACAAGGGTATGACATGAAATATCAATATGGTGCAAAACCTGTCGGGTTATGTAAATATTTGTAAACCCGCTTTAGCGGTTATATATTCACAAACATCTTATCTA
>JAGREQ010000145.1 GCA_020446465.1 Novosphingobium sp.
TCGAAGGCAAACTGACCGAAGACCAGTTCAAGCCGCTCCGGCTGAAGAACGGGCTTTACCTCCAATTGCACGCCTACATGCTGCGCGTCGCCATCCCTTATGGCACGTTCAATGCGCGCCAGATGCGCAAGATGGCCCATATCGCGCGCACTTATGACCGCGGCTATGGCCATTTCACCACGCGCCAGAACATTCAGTATAACTGGATCAAGCTGGAAGATGCGCCCGATATTCTGGGCGAATTTGCCACGGTGGAAATGCACGCCATCCAGACCAGCGGCGAAAGCATCCGCAATATCTCTGCCGATCAATATGCCGGTGCGTCCGCTGACGAAATCATGGACCCCCGCCCGTGGTCGGAAGTCCTCCGCCAGATTACATCGTTCCACCCGGAATTCAGCTACTTGCCGCGCAAGTTCAAGATCGCGGTGATCGCATCCGAGGCCGATCGCGTGGCCCTGCGCTGGCACGATTTTGCGCTGCGGATCGTGCGCAACGATGCGGGCGAGGTCGGCTTTGAAGTCTATGCCGGCGGCGGCATGGGTCGCACCCCGATTATCGCCTATCGTATCCGCGAGTTCCTGCCTTGTATGCAGATTTTCTCTTACTTGCAGGCTGTGCTGCGGGTGTGGAACCGCCATGCGCGGCGCGACAACATCCACAAACAACGGATGAAAATCCTTGTTCACGATCTGGGTGAGGAAGAGTTTTCCCGCCAGGTGGAAAAGGAATTCCAGCACTTCCTGACGCTGGATACCGATGTGCCGCAGGCTGAATATGATCGGGTCGCGGCCTATTTCACGCCGCCCCCGTTCGAAACCGGCCTGTCTGAAGAGGTGGACCGCAGTGACCCCGATTTTGCCCTCTGGCTGGATCGGCAAGTGTTGCCGCACAAGGCGCCGGGCTATGCCATCGCCAATATCAGCCTGAAGCCGGTGGGCGGCATTCCGGGCGATATTTCGGCAGAGCAGATGGAACTGGTGGCTGATCTCGCTGAAAAATACAGCTTCGATGATATCCGCGCCACGCACACGCAGAACCTCGTCCTGCCGCATGTCCGCAAGGCTGATCTCTACACCGTCTGGCAAGCATTGAACGAAGCCGGTCTGGCCAACGTCAATCTGGATCTCGTCGGTGACATCATCGCTTGTCCGGGGCTGGATTACTGCTCGCTGGCTAACGCGCGTTCAATCCCGGTTGCCCAGCAAATCGTGGAACGCTTTGCCGATCTTGACCGGCAGCTTGACGTGGGCGAACTGAAGATCAAGGTTTCCGGCTGCATTAATGCCTGCGGACACCACCATGCCGGGCACATTGGCATTCTGGGCGTGGACCGGAAGGGCACGGAAAACTACCAGCTTTTGCTGGGCGGCTCCGGCGCTGAGGATACAACGCAGGCGAAGATCACCGGCCCCGGATTTGACGAGGCTGGCATTGTCGATGCGGTCGAACGGACCATTGAACATTACACCACCATCCGCGAACCGGGCGAACGGTTCCTCGATACTTATCGCCGTGTCGGGCTGGATGGATTCAAGGAGGCGATTTATGGTTGATGTCGTGCGGTTCCGGGATGATGCCCCGGCGAGCGAACCGGCCGTTTCCCTCGATTCCTTTTCGGAACAGTCGAACGCCCGGTCCGTCATGATCGAGGCGGGTGAAAACGTCGAAGACCTGCTGCCCTTGCTGGACCGGGTCGATCTGGTGGAAGTCGATTTTCCCCGTTTCCGCGATGGCCGCGGCTTTTCCACGGCCCGCATCCTGCGCGAAGCGGGATACAAGGGCGAAATCCGCGCCACGGGCGATGTGCTGATCGATCTTGTATGGTTCATGCGCCGCTGCGGGTTTGACAGTTTTGCCCCCAATGTGCCGTTTGACCCCGCCGACCTTGAAGGCGTGCTCAACCGCTACCCCCATGTCTATCAGCACGCGACGGATGACGCAGTGCCGATCTGGAAGCTGCGCCATGGCTGAAGCGCAAGTTCGCCAACCTGACTGGATCGATACAGGTCCGCGCTTTACGGATAGCGATGCGTCGCGCCTGAACCGCATGTTTGGGAAGGCGGACGCGCTTGGCATGCTGGCCGGCGTTATCAAGGACCGGGTGGCGGGCAATGTCGCCGTGGTGTCGAGCTTCGGCGCAGAAAGTGCCGTTCTCCTGCATCTTGTGGCGCAGGTTGATCCATCAACGCCAGTGCTTTTTCTCGATACGGGCAAGCATTTTGATGAAACCCTGGCCTATCGTGACGAACTCGTGCGCTTGCTGGGCCTGACGGATTTGCGGGTGTTGTCACCCGACGCCGACGTGCTGGCGGCAAAGGACGAAAACGGCTTGCGCTGGTCATGGGATCCGGACGGGTGCTGTGACATTCGCAAGGTAGAGCCGCTGGCGCGCGCACTGGCCGGGTTTGATGCTTCGATAACAGGGCGCAAGGCGTTCCAGTCTTCGACACGGGCGAACCTGCCACGTTTTGAAATCGACACCAGCGACGCACAGGGGCGGCTGAAAGTTAACCCGCTGATCGACTGGGATGCAGACGCGATTGCCAGCTATTTCGCGGAACATAACCTGCCGCCTCACCCGTTGGTGGAGCAGGGCTATCCTTCCATCGGCTGCTCGCCATGCACCAGCAAGGTCGCGGATGGGGACGATCCACGCTCAGGCCGCTGGAAAGGTTGGGACAAGACCGAATGCGGCATCCATTCGGTCAACAACCCGGATGTAGCCGGCAACGGCGACGATGGTGAATTACCGCCGGGGTATGAACCGGCGTTCTAATTTACTTCACGCCGCCTAGAGCCAGCCCTGCTGGCGATACCATGCCGCCGTTTCGCCAAGCCCCTCCGGTGTCCTCACCGTCGGTTTCCAGATTTCGCGGGGGACTTGGTTTCGCGGACTGGCGACCCAGTCAGGGTGGCACATGTAATGCACCCGGTCTGCCGTCAGCTTGGCCTTGTCGCGACGCAGAGCGCCATCGAGCCGGGCCACACCCATCAGCGCCCCTTGCGAGAGATGCGGCGTCCACACTTGCTTTCGGCCCATCGCCATTCCGATAGCTTTGGCAAAGGCGGCATTGGTCCAGCCGTCGCGTGCGCCATCGTCAGGCTCAAAAGTGGCGCGGGTGACACGCTCACCACTCGGCAACAAAGCCAGGAGCAACGCTGCCAGATCGCCCGCATGGATAACCGACATGCGCCCCGGTGGCGGCAGAACCACGACACCCCAGCGCGCCATCCGGAACAGATCCAGCATCTCGCTGTCGCGCGGGCCATAGACTGCCGGTGGACGCACCGTCGTCCAGTCCAGCCCGCTCGCTGCAACCAATCGTTCCGCCCGTGCCTTTGACGCGCCGTATTGTGACAGGCCGGGCTGCCGGGCTGCCAGCGATGACACATTGACAAAGCGCGGTACGCCCGCCGCCACTGCTGCTTCCAGCAGGTTAAGCGTGCCGGTGACGTTTCCTGCCTCAAACCCGGCTATATCGGGCGCATTGACCACGCCTGCCACATGGATGACGGCTTCGGTTCCATGCACAAGTTCTCGCAACGTCTTCTGGTCATGAAGGTCGCCACGCACCCATTCGACGCTGGCCCGCGCAGGCTGATCGCGCCTTGTCAGCGCACGAACGTCATGTCCCGCAGCCCGCGCATGGTCGAGCAGCATCTGGCCGACAAAGCCGGTCCCGCCAGTAACCGCAATCGTCACAACAGAACCAGCTGATCGCGATGAACCACCGCAGAGCGCGGGGCATAACCCAAAGCCGCCTCCTGCTCCGCCGAGGTCAGGCCAAGAATGCGCGCGCAGTCAGCGGCGTCGTATTCGATCAGCCCTTGCGCCAGCGCCGTGCCTTCCTTGTTGCGGATCGCGACCGGATCGCCGCGCAGGAATTGGCCTTCCATAGCAGTAACGCCCGCAGCGAGGAGGCTGCTGCCCTGTGCAAGCGCATGGGCGGCCCCATCGTCGATTATCAACGCCCCTTTCATCCGCAGGCGACCACCAAGCCACGCCTTGCGCGCCCCATCCCGGCGGCGCGGAAGGAACAGCGTCCCGACATGGTCACCCGTCGCACGAGTCAGTGGCCGGTCATAGGTGCCATTAACAATCGCAAGCGCTATCCCCGCCCGCTCGGCAATTTCGGCAGCCTGAAGTTTTGACGTCATCCCGCCCGACCCCATGCCAGAGCCGGAACCACCTGTGGCCATGGCATGAATGTCTGCATCCACACCCTCCACGAGCGGCAGCAGCCGCGCATCGGGTTGGCGAGGATCGCGGTCATAAAGCCCGTCAACATCCGAAAAAAGCACGACAGCCTGCGCCTGCGCCGCCTGTGCCACACGCGCTGCCAGCCTGTCATTATCCCCGAACCTGATTTCCTGGGTCGCGACAGAATCATTCTCGTTGATGACTGGCACTGCGCCTGCTTTCAACAAACGGCCAAGCGTTGCAGCGACATTGAGGTAACGACGGCGATCTTCAAGGTCTTCCAGCGTCAACAGCAATTGCGCGGCAACAATGGCTTGCTGTCCCAACAAATCGGACCATAATTCGGCCAGGGCGATTTGCCCCACGGCTGCGGCAGCTTGCGCGTCGGCAAGCGAACCACGCCCGCCTTTTGGCAAATCAAGCCGGGCTGCGCCCAGCGCGACCGCCCCGGAGCTGACGACCACAACTTCCTGCCCGCGCGCGCGGGCCTGTGCAATTTCGTCCACCAACCCTTGCAGCCAGGCACGGCGCGGCTCGCCATTGGCCCCGACCAGCAAGGCAGACCCCACCTTGAACACGATCCGCCGGCATTGTGCGGCATCGCATAAATCAGGAAGTTTCGCGATTGTCATGGCGGCCGGACTTACCCGCTGAAAGCAGGCTTGCAAAGTGGCTCAGAGCGGTGACCAGGGTTCCGCGTCGCTGGAATCTTCCACTTCACCGCTTGGCCGTTCAGTAGAGGTCGCAGCAGGCAGGTAGCCAAGAACGGCATCGAGCAGCGCCTCCACCCCGGCCCCGGTTGCCCCGGACACCGGAAACACCTTGTCTGCGCCTGCGCTTTTCAGCTCATCGGCAAAGGCTTCGACCAGTTCTGCATCTGCAAGGTCCAGCTTGTTAAGCGCGACAAGGCGCGGTTTACCTTCCAGCCCGGCGCCATAAGCCACAAGCTCGTCTTCCACGATCCGCATGGCTTCGGCAGGGTCCGTTCCGGCAATGTCGATCAGGTGGATCAGCACCCGGCAGCGTTCGATATGGCCAAGGAACCTGTCACCAATCCCGGCGCCTTCTGCCGCGCCTTCGATCAGCCCCGGAATGTCGGCCAGCACAAACTCCCGCCCCTTGTGCCTGACAACCCCCAGCTTGGGCACCAGAGTCGTAAAGGCATAGTCGCCCACTTTGGCCTTGGTATTGGATACCTGATTGATGAACGTGGATTTACCGGCATTGGGCAGGCCAACCAGCCCGACATCGGCCAGCAGTTTCAGCCGCAGCCAGACCCACATTTCCTGCGCGGGTTCACCCGGCTGATGCTGGCGTGGCGCACGGTTTGTGCTGGTCTTGTAACTGGCATTGCCGCGACCACCCAGCCCGCCTTCGAGCAGGGTAATACGCTGGCCAACCTCTGTCAGATCGGCCAGCACGGTTTCGCGGTCGTCGTCCGAAATGACCTGTGTGCCCACCGGCACCCCGATAACCAGCGGCTTTGCGCTCGCGCCGGTGCGCTCCTTGCCCATGCCGTGCCCGCCACGCGGTGCCTTGAAATGCTGGCTGTAACGGAA
>JAGREQ010000146.1 GCA_020446465.1 Novosphingobium sp.
ACCCACAGGCGCGCAGCGGCCAGTCCACAGCAGGCGCGACGCACCTTATCAAGGTTGCGGTAGAGGCTGCACTGGGCAAGCGGGAGAGCGTTTCGGTATTCGGGACCGATTACGACACGCCAGATGGTACGGGCGTTCGCGATTATATCCACGTCAGCGATCTTGCCGCGGCGCATGTGCTGGCGCTGGAAGCGCTTGTTGTTGAGCCTGCGCGCTCCATGACAATGAATTGCGGCTATGGCCGGGGCTTTTCTGTCCTTGAAGTGCTGGATGCGGTGGACCGCGTGACCAATATGACGATCAACCGGATCATGGGGCCGCGCCGGGCGGGCGACCCTGATTCGCTGATTTCCGATAACCGGCGGATCAAGGACACGCTGCCGTGGCAGCCGCGTTATGCCGATCTCGACACGATCATCGGCCATGCCCTGCAATGGGAGCGAAAACTCACTGAATTGCGCGCGGACGGTTGACTTCGCAGTGCTTCGTCCGTAACGGCGCGGCTACAGATTTTGCGGGATGTGCCCGCCAACCGGAATTGATCATGAAGATTCGCAACAGCCTCAAGTCGCTCAAAGGCCGCCACCGGGATAACCGCGTGATTCGTCGCCGCGGGCGCACCTACGTCATCAACAAGACCAATCGTCGTTTCAAGGCCCGCCAGGGCTGACGATGGCCGCGCCGCGATTGTGTCGCGGCTGCGCTGAAAATGGAGGCCCTCGCGAAAGCGGGGGCTTTTGTTATGTCTGAGGCAACCAAATCGTCCGTTGAAGCGGTCGTGTTCGATGTGGGCCGGGTGCTGGTGCAGTGGGACATGCGCTGCCTGCTGCGTAAACTCTATGCGACCGAGGCAGAGGCTGAATGGGCCTTCCACCATGTCGTGACGGAAGAATGGCACTTTCGCCACGATGCCGGGGAGAATCTGGCGACGCTGGTTGCAGAGCGCAAAGCGCTCTTTCCCGACCATGCTGCGGCGATAGATGCCTATGCAACCCGCTTTGTGGAAACGGTGCCGGGGCCGGTGGAAGGCACTGCCCGCCTTGTGGAACGGTTGGCGAATCGGCGTGTTCCGCTTTACGCGCTCACCAACTTTGCCGAATCGTTCTGGAATCAATTTCGCCCGACACAGCCTCTTTTCGATCACTTTCGCGACATCGTCGTGTCTGGCGTGGAAAAGATCGCAAAGCCCGACCCTGCGATTTATTCCTTGGCTGAGCGGCGATTCGGTCATGCGTCCGGCAGTCTGCTGTTCATCGACGATAACCCCGCCAATGTCGCCGCTGCACAGACATGCGGTTGGCAGGCCGTGCAATTTACACATGCTGCCGCACTGGAAAGGGAACTGGTCGCACGGGGACTTCTCGATTAGGCTTGGCGGGCGCAGTGCGTAGCAGACAAGGCCAGCCCGGTATTGTCCGCGCGCACTCAGGATAAGGAGCAGGGCGCAATGAACAGGAAGGTTGCAACAGTCGGCAAGGTGTTTGCCATGGCGCTTGCGCTGGCCTCTGGACGTGCTGTTCTGGCGCAGGAACCTGAAAGCGATCCGGCACCGGCGGTTCAGGATCAGGAAGAAGCTGAAGCTGAAACGCCGGCCCAGGAAATCGTCGTCGTTGCTCCGCGTCCGGTGAAGGATTTGCCCAAGGAGATCGAAAACGACAGCAATGTGCTGATCTCCTTGCGTATGGTCGTGCTTTACAATGATCTCGATCTGACATCGAAAGACGATCAGGACAGGTTGATGACCCGCATCAAGTCATCAGCGCGCGATGCTTGCCGTTATCTCGACAGGCTCTATCCGCTCGATCCCGATCCTGAATGTGAAGATCGCGCGATTCGCGATACCCGCCCGCAAGTCGATGCGGCGATTGCTGCTTTCGCTCCGACAGAGCCTGCAACGGAAACGGACGGCGACATTGCGCCTGAGGGCGACGAAAGCACCGCTGCGGAATAAGCCCGTTCAGGCGCGTGGCGCCGCGCGCCGGTAACTTAGCGCCTCTGCCACATGGATGCGGGTAACGTCGTGCGATCCGGCAAGATCGGCGATTGTTCGGGCAACCCGCAGCATCCGCGTATATCCGCGCGCGGACAAATGCATTTTTTCCGCAGCTTCCATCATGAGCTTGCGCCCCGCATTGTCCGGTGTGGCATGTTCGTCCAGCAGGTTTCCATCAAGCTCGGCATTGTTGCGCGCTGGCGTTCCTTCAAGGCGCGCCGACTGGATTGCGCGCGCCGTTGCCACACGGGCGGCGACTTCGGCAGTGCCTTCAGCAGGCGGGGGCAGGGCCAGATCAATCGCCCGCACCGGGTCAACTTCAACGTGAAGGTCAATCCTGTCGAGCAGGGGGCCGGAAACTTTCGACTGATAGTCTGCCGCGCATCGCGGTGCGCGCGAACAGGCCATGGCCGGATCGCCAAGGTGGCCACAGCGGCAAGGGTTCATCGCTGCAACAAGCTGAACGCGCGCAGGGTAAGTCACATGGGCATTGGCCCGCGCCACGGAGACCTCACCCGTTTCCAGTGGCTGGCGCAGTGAATCCAGCACGACGCGCTGAAATTCCGGCAATTCATCGAGGAACAAGACGCCAAGATGGGCCATGCTGACTTCACCGGGGCGCACCCGCAGGCCGCCGCCCGTCAGCGCGGCCATGGAGGCTGAATGGTGTGGGCTGCGAAATGGTCGTGCGCGGCTGATGCGGCCGTCTTCCAGCGTTCCGGCAACGGATGCGATCATCGAAACTTCAAGCGCTTCTGCGGATGACAGTGGCGGAAGAATACCCGGCAGGCAGCTTGCCAGCAGGCTTTTGCCCGCGCCCGGCGGGCCGACCATCAACAGATTGTGTCCACCCGCAGCGGCAATTTCCAGCGCTCGCTTTGCCGTTTCCTGCCCTTTGACCTGTTTGAGATCAGGCCCTGAAAGCGCCTTTTCAGCGATGCCCGCAGCAGGTGGCGGCAAAGTCTGCGCGCCTTTCAGGTGGTTGAGCAGGCTGGCAAGGTCAGGCGCGGCACAGACCGGAACGCCGCTGGCCCAGCTTGCTTCTGCGCCTTGCGCTACGGGGCAGATCAGCCCGCGTTCCTGCTCGCTGGCATGGATGGCGGCAAGAAGAACGCCGGGTGATGCGACAATTCGCCCATCCAGCGACAGTTCGCCCACGCTGATCCAGTCACCCAGTTGTTCGGCATCGGTGACGCCCATTGCTGCCAGCAACGCGAGAGCGATCGGCAAGTCATAGTGAGAGCCTTCCTTGGGCAGGTCGGCGGGGGAAAGGTTGATCGTGATGCGCTTGGGCGGCAGAGCCAGGCCCATCGAGGCGAGAGCCGCCTGCACCCGTTCCCGGCTTTCGCCGACGGCCTTGTCAGGCAGGCCAACTATGGCAAAGCGCGGCAATCCGGCGGCCACCTGGCACTGCACTTCGACCGAGCGGGCTTCCAGACCCAGATAAGCCACTGTCGATACCAGTGCAACCACGTATGCCCCCCTGCATGATGCCCCTCGGCGCTTATCGGGGCGCTCCGCGTGGAAGGCAAGGGCTGGCGCGACACATAATATGCTGGCCACAAACAATGTTTGCAGGGTGCGGGATGACCGCTAGCGCGAAATTAACCGTTCCTGTCAGCCCCATGTTGACTGTGCGTGTCAGCGTCCCGGTAAAGACTTGCGTCGCATTCTGCGGTCATGCGCAAAGCATTCGCCCTGTCTGCCCGAACAATTTTAGCTGCCATGATGGCGGCGTCGGCCAGTCTTTTGGCTACACCATCCCACGCTGATGAGGGGGCCGCGCGATTTCTTGCATCAGCGGAGGCTTATGAAGCCCATGCGATTGCCCGTTTCGGCCCGTTTCAGGTGGTTGATGCCGGGCGCGCCGCACTGGTCGATGTCACCGATGAACGGTCCCCGGCCCAGTTCGCAGCGATGATGCGCTCTTATCCGCAGATCCGCACGCTGGCGCTGGTGGAATGCCCCGGCACTTTTGAAGATCGCGCGAACTTGCAGTTGGGCAGAATGATTCGGGCAGCCGGCCTTGCCATTCATGTGCCTTCGGGCGGTTCGGTCCGGTCGGGCGGTGTGGAACTGGTCTTTGCCGGGCAGGAACTGCGAATCGATGATGGGGCGGAGTTTGCCGTCCACGCCTGGGAGGACGAAGACGGCCTGCAGGCGACAGACTATGCCGCGACTGCGGCTGAAAACATGAAATATCTCGCCTATTATCGGGAAATGGGCCTGTCCGCGGATCAGGCCCGTGCGTTCTATGCCATGACGAACTCCGTGCCGTTTGAACGGGCGCGCTGGTTCGGGGCAGCAGAGATGCGGCGGTGGCTGGGCAAGGGCAACGGGGTGCCCACGCCACCGTCGCGCCTGGCGAGCGGGAGCGATAACCTGACGGCGAAATCGCCTTCAGGCTCACCAAAACTCGCCTATGCGGGCATGGATGGACTTGACTTGGTGAGTGCGGTCCACTAACCGCGCGATCCATGAATTGGCGGTCGCTCGTCGTGGGCGGCCCTTTTTGTTGACGATGTCCGCTCGGGTTGAGCGGGCGCGTCGTCCAGAACTGATTAGAGGCAAGCAATGAAGCGCACTTTCCAGCCCAGCAACCTCGTCCGCAAGCGGCGTCATGGTTTTCGTGCCCGCAAGGCAACAGTGGGTGGCCGCAACGTGCTGCGCGCTCGTCGCGCCCGTGGCCGCAAGAGCCTCTGCGCCTGATTCGCATCGTCTGATTCGGCCCGTCCTGCGGGCCGCTGGACTGCGCGCTGCTGCCATTGGGTACGCGGCGCGTTTTGCGTTTCTGCCTTGATGGCTTGCATGCAGATGAATTGGTTCTATCAGGCCGCATGATGCAGGCTCTTGCCGTTATGACGAAGCGCGCGGACTTTCTTTCCGCGAACAGTGGCTTGCGCGTTGCGCGCCCCGGCTTTGTGCTGCTCACAAGGCCCAATGATGGCAAGGGCAAACGCTTTGGCATCACCGTTACCAAGCGCATCGGCAATGCGGTTGTGCGTAACCGGATGAAGCGGCGTTTTCGTGCCTTACTGCGTGAAATCCTGCCAGTTGCGGGGCTGGCCGATCACGATCATGTCTTGATTGGCCGGGAAGGCGGGATTGAACGTGACTTTGACGCGCTTCGCAAGGAATTGTCCGCTGCGCTGGAACGGGCCGCTGCGGGCAAGGGTGATCCGCCCCGCAAACCCCGCGCCAAAGGGCGGCGCGGTCGCTCCGGCCCCGCCAATGCCGCCAAGCCGAGGGCGTAATGCGTAATCCGCTAACCGTTCTTCTGGTGCTGGTTGCAAGGGCCTGGCAGATTGGCCCATCGCGTATCTTGCCGCCGACCTGCCGCTATGCGCCATCGTGCTCGGAATACGCGATTATCGCGCTTCAGCGCCATGGTGTGATTAAGGGTGGCTGGTTGGCGCTTAAGCGTCTATTGCGCTGCCACCCCTGGGGGGGGCACGGTTATGATCCTGTGCCCGATGCGCGGGGCAATGATGCGAGTGCGAATAGGGATTCTGTGTGAGTAATCAACGCAATATCGTGGTGGCCATTGCGCTTTCGGCGCTGCTGCTTCTGGGCTGGGACTATGCGATGCGCTGGTTCTACCCGCAGCCAGCCAAAGTCGTCGCAACTGAGCAGGTCGATCGTGCCACTGCCGAAAACGGCGCTGCAAGCACAACGACGAAGGTCAAGCGCACGCGCGAAGGCGGGTTGCAGGATGCAGCCGATATTGCTGAAGAAC
>JAGREQ010000147.1 GCA_020446465.1 Novosphingobium sp.
CTGGTTCAGATCCTGACAGAGCCGAAGAACGCGCTGGTCAAGCAATACGCCAAGCTGTTCGAACTGGAAGACGTGGAACTGACCTTCACCGAAGACGCGCTTGAAACGATTGCCGAGAAGGCGATTGCCCGCAAGACGGGCGCGCGCGGGCTGCGATCTATCGTTGAAGGCATTCTGCTCGATACAATGTTCGATTTGCCCGATCTTGAAGGCGTGAGCGAAATCGTCGTCGACAAGGACGTCGTCGACGGGCGCAAGGAGCCTGTGCAGGTTCTGGGCGGGAAGAAGAACGCTGAAAAGGAAGAAGCTGCCTAAAGCGATTTCGAGAAAAAGCTGATAGACTTTTTCGGCCAGGAAAGGCGAAAAATCAAAAGCCTATAGCGTTTCTTCCGACTCAACCTTTTCACGAAACGCTATTTAGCCTTCCCTTTTCAATCGGGAACTTCGTGGTCCAGCGTGTTTACGCTGGCTTGAAACCTTGGTGAACGGCGCATTCCAAACCTTGTGCAAATTGTCCGGCAATGGATGCGCGCCGGAACTGTTCAGCATGGGTGCCTTGCTGCCATGAAGCGAGTGCAGCCTTCAACTGGCGTTCCTCGGTGACCAGTTTTGCCATGCCGCGCGCGATGGCGCGTGGGTTTCTGGCATCGACGGGAAGGGCAAAGGGCAAGTCGTCAAAATATCCGTCAACGGCTGCTCCTGCCGGGTAGATAATTGGCAGGCCAGCAAAAAGCGCCTCGATAAAGACAAGACCGAAACTCTCACGACGGGACGGCAGGGCAAGGCCGATGGCGCGGTTCATGCGTCGGCGCAGGGCGTCACGCGCCAACGGTCCGGCGAAGGTGATTTGCGGTGCACGGCGGGCGACGCTGCGGCATTTTGCAAGGTCTGCCCCGGTGCCGCCGCCGATCACGTCCAGCCCGCTGATGATACCCTGATGTACGCAATGCTGCGTTGCCATTGCCAGTCCGGCCAGATTCTTGACTGCATGATGACGCAAATGAAAGACGCTGATCAGGCGATCACCGCCCTGCGTTGGCGGCATGGGTTCATCGAGGTCGGTTGGACAGGGGAGCAGCGTAACCGAGGTTGGCCGAACCTTTCCCAGATGCCGCTCTGCCATGCCAAGCGCCCATGGCGCGAAAGGGAAAACATGGGCGGCGCCGTGAAGGGTCTGTCCGAAAAGGCGCTGCAAGTCAGGCCGCATGGTGAGTATTTTTGCATCCGTGTTGCCCTGGATGCAGAGCGCGTACGGGATATTGAGACGCGCTGCCGCGCGCGCGACAACCAGACCTTCAATCGTCAGTTTATGGCCGACCAGCAGGTCGGGCGTTCCCTGTCGTGCGATAATGCTGGCGAGTTCGTCACCAAGGCAGCGAAGCGTAGAGGCATGAAATATGCCGCGCCCGGCTGCCTGATATTGTAGCGCAATGCCATAGGGGAACTCTGTTGCGTACATGACAGGGCCGGAATCGCGGCTCATGGCAGATTTGAGGAACCGCACAGGCGAGGGCGAAACCCGGTTGATGGAGATGACACCGTGCCTGAACTGGTCGGCGGTCAGGTCGATCAGGCTGCGGACAACGGGCGTCTTGTTCGGCGCAAAAGGATCAGGGAAATCGCCTGAGACGTGAACAATATGTGGCCGTTCGCAGGCTTTATCGTGCATTGCGCAAAGCCCCCGGCCAGCGATCAGGCGTGCTCACCATAATTGTAGTAACGATACTGGTAGTTGTATGACTGGCCCGCGTGCAGAGCGCGGTATTTTGTCAGCACGACGCCCAGAATTTTTGCATCTGCCTGTTTAAGGCGTCGCAATGCCGACTTCGCCTGCCCGAAGTGAACATGGCTGGCTTCTGCAATGTAGATTGTCGCATCGACCTGGTGGGCCAGCAGCGGCGCATCGGCAATGCCCATTACGGGTGAACTGTCAAAAATCACGATCCCGTATTCCTTGCGGGTTCGGGTAATGAAATCACTCAGCGCGCGGGAGGACAGGATTTCGACCGGATTGCCCGGCACCACGCCAACGGGAACGATATCAAGGTTATCCTCGCCCTGTTCTATCAGCACATCGGCAAGCTCCGTTCTTCCCATAATGACATCGACCAGCCCTTTGTCAGGCTTTGGAACGCCAAGCATGGCGGCAAGGGCCGGGCGACGCAAATCGGCATCAACCAAAAGCGTCCGGCGACCAAGCTGTGCGAATTTGCGGGCAAGAGTCAGCGCGGTCGTGCTCTTGCCTTCGCCAGCCTGACTGCTTGTCACCTGCAGGACAACATGGTCGTCCGGCAATGCGAAATCGACTGCCATGTGAATTGACGCATAGGCCTCCATCAGGGCGCTGAACGGGTTGGCAACCTGTTCGGCGATCTCGTCCGCTGCGACATAGGGCGTTTGCCCAAGCAGGCGCTGGCCCAACTTACGCTCTACATCATCGAGTGCATAGAGCCGGTCGTCGAACATCTCGCGCAGGAAAGCCAGGCCCCCCGCCAGACCGATGGCGAGAATGAAAGCAACGGCCATGTTCTTGGCAAAGTTTGGCGACACAGGGGCCGGCGGAGGCGTGGCCTCATCAACGATTGTGATGGTCCCGGTTTTGATATTTGCCGCAGACGACAGTTCGTTGAAGCGTTGCAGCAGTATTTCAAGCTGATCGCGCAGGGCGCTGGCATCGCGTTCGATCAGCCCGAAACGGACACGGCGCCCCTGTTCGTCGAGCGAATCTCTTGCAACCCGGTCGAGTTCGGATTTCAGGCCCTCTTCCTGCCGTTTTGCGATCAGGTAAGCATCGCGGATGCTGTTCTTGATTTCGGCGCTGGTCTTGTTGATCTGGCGATCCAATGCCGCGATCTGCGCCTTGATTTCCTCTATCTGCGGATAGTTGTCATCATAGCGTTTGCGCAGTTGCGCCAATTCCCCGGAAAGTTTCGCGCGTTCGCTCAGCAGCGGCTGGACGATGTCGCTTTGCTGGATTTCGGGGAGTTGCGAGGCGGGAAGTGCGGCCACCGCCTTCCAGTGCTGTTCTGCCGTAACGCGCCGTGCGCGGGCTTCGGTATAAGTGGTGTTGACGCTGGCGAGATTGGCGGTTGCAATCGGCCACTCGCTGATAATTGCATTCTGCCGTGCATAGGCATTGGCCGCCAGTTCGGCATCCTGCAACTTCCCGCGCGTTTCATCGATCTGGCCGCGCAAATACTTGAGCGCATAAGCGTTGGCTTCCTGTCCGCGCCGGACATCATCCAGCATCAGGTTTTCAGCGTAGGCATTGGCGACTGCAGCAGCGATTTTGGGATCACCGAAGCTGTAGCCGATAGTCAGAATACGGGTGTCGAAAGGCACCTCTGCCCTGACCGAACTCTTCAGGATCGAGGCGAGAATGTTGCGTTTGACCGTTGGCCACGCTTTTTCGGAAATATCGTCAGGCCGCGTGTCGAGTTCGTATGCTTCGGTCAGTGCCTTGAGCACGGCAGGCGGCAGGGCATCGATGACCTGCAAGGCCATCTTGCGGCTTTTCAGGATGTCTGCCGTGGTGTTGAGGTAAGTGCTCATGTCCCGGCCATAAAGCGCCGGCTGGAGATCCTGCCCGTTAACAATGTTGGTTGGTTCCGGGTCCACTACAACACTGGCTGTGGCCAGATATGTCGGCTTTGTCAGCAACGTGACGATCAAACCCAGCAACAGCACGGCGCCAATGGTTGCGGTAATCAGATACCGCTGGCGGAACAGGATGCCCATCAGACTGTTGAGGTCGAACAGGCCGGCACTGTCTCCATAGGCGTAACCTGACGACGGCAAGTAACGATCGGCCCATGTGATTGCCGAGGTGTGGCGAATGGCACTGTCCGGGGTTGTGTTATCGTTCATGGCTTTCCAGACCGATCAGATCCGCGTGAATATGGCGAATGCGGGCAGTGCTGTGAGCAGATCCTGCCAGAACTGCGACAGGCTGGAGAGGCCCATCACGACCCGGTCGCCCGGCTGCATCAACGGGTCCACCATCTTGCCCTGACTGATTTGTGCATAGTCGAACTTGGCGACTTCGATGCCGCCCGGAACATTGCGAAAGACGGCAACCTGGCTCAACTTTGCGACGCGGGCAGGGCCGGTTGCCAATGCCAGCGCGCCAGAAAGCCGGGTGCCGGGCTTGAACTGGTAAATGCCCGGTTTTTCAACCGCACCTTCGACAGTGACAACGTGCGATGCGTAATCAACTATGTTCACCGCGACATCGGGATGTTTGAGCCCACCGCCACGCAGCTTGCCTGCAATTGATTGGGCAAGCTGGTCCGTGGTCAGCCCCTCGGCAGTGACAGACCCGATCAACGGCAGGGCGATTGCCCCGTCGCCGCCGACTGCAATGGAATCGGTGGATAGGTCAGGTTCGCGAAAAACCGTGACTGACAGCACGTCGTTGCGATGCAGCGGATACGTATCGGCGGGTGTCGCAGTAAAATCCGCCTGACCGAGCGCGCCGACAGGTGATTGTTCAACCGGGCCAGCGACGGGCGGAGGAAGCCCCGCACAGGCAGAGAGCGAGCATAGGGCAGCGCAAGCCAGCGCAGACGAACGCCACCGCTGTCCAATCAAATCCCACATTGGAAATGCTTCCCTGTCCCGCCCCTCAGGCTATATGGGAAATCCCTTATACACGCCCCCTGTTACGCGCAACTGGCGGTGGGCTTCCTCCTGTGTATAGAGATCGTATGGCAGCCACTTTTGCGACTTGTTTGGGTGACAGGCTTTCGACATTGGATGTGCTTGGCAGCCTGTTTTACCTTTGTGCGATGATGGCAGCACTCGCTGCTGCGCGTTGGGGGCACCAGGCGCGCAGACCATTCTCTGAAGCTGGGCACTGGTTTGCAGTCGCTGCCTTTCTGGCGGCGCTTGCTTTGTCACGGGTGTTGCAGGTGGAAGAGAACATGCAGCAGGCATTGCGGCATATGCTGGTAACAGGTGGCCAGTATCAGGGGCGCGGGGCTTTCCAGTCAGTGCTTGCGGCTGTCTGCCTTTTGGGAATTGGGCTGGCGGCATTCATTGCGCTGCGCTCCCTTGTTGCAAGCCCTGCCGGGTCAGTCAGGCGATGCCTTGCCTGGTCACGGCTGGCCATTCTCGCGATGGTGGGCCTGATTGGCCTGCGGATGATTTCCTACCACCCGGTTGACGCACTGCTTTACGGCGGACCGCACCTCAACCGGGTTATCGACGTGGGCGCAACGCTGGCAATTGGATGGGCGGCACTCGCCTACTGCATTCGCGTGCGCGTTCAGGCAAGGCCATGACGCTGCGCGATGATTGAGGCGATACGCCGGGCAGCCTGCCCGTCCCCATAAGGGTTGTGGGCCTGCGCCATCGCATCGTAAGCGGCCTTGTCGTTCAGCAGGCGATTGGCCTCTTCGACAATGCGGACGCGGTCCGTCGCCACGAGTTTGGCAGTGCCGGCTGCAATACCTTCTGGCCGTTCGGTCGTGTCGCGCATCACGAGCACCGGCTTGCCCAGACTGGGCGCCTCTTCCTGGATGCCGCCGCTGTCTGTCAGGATGATTTCCGCCAATTCCATCATCTGGACAAAGTTCGGATAATCGAGCGGGTCGATCAGCGCCACATTGTCGAGCGTTCCCAGCGTGTCCTCCATAATGCCTTTCACATTGGGATTGGGATGTACGGGGTAAATCACCAGCACATCATCGCGGCTC
>JAGREQ010000148.1 GCA_020446465.1 Novosphingobium sp.
ACTTTTTCTCGAAATGCTTTAAAGCCCCGATTGTTCAGGAAACGGTGGCGGCATCGCCAGGTTCTGCTTCGGATGAGGCTGTAGCGGGGACAACAGCGCGTCGATTGCGCATATCGCGCCCTTCTCGCGCCCGGCAATAGCTCCATAGCGCGCATTGCAGGCCAGCCAGCATGAAGATGAAGGGCTGGAAAGCGATACCCACGAAGCCCGATCCGACCATGTAGATGACCAGCCCCTGTTGCAAGGCGACTGCGAGCGGGGCGATCCAGCGTTCATCCTCTCCGCTGCGATCTTTCCAGCGCCGTCTGATCTGCTCCATCTGCCAGATGCCGAGCAGATTGAGCCAGAGCCATAACCCCAGACCTGGCCAGCCTTGTTCGCCCAACATTTCGAAATAGCTGGAATGGTATGCCCGCGCCTTGTCGGTGATTGTTTGCGCGGTAATCGTGGTGGTTGATCCTTCGGTTTCAGCAGCGACAGTCTTGAAGGTCAGTTCGTTGCCGAGGTAGGCATTGAAGCCGCCACCGAAAGGGTGGTCTTTGGCGTAGTTGAATGTCCAGCCCCATACCGCAATGCGGGTGGAGGCCGACTGGTCAGCCGAATGGTTCTCGATCGTGCTCATGCGATCGGTAAAACTCTGGGGCAGGAACGGGATCGCTGCCAGCCCGACGAACGCCGCCGCTGCCATATAAAGCGCCCGGTTTTTGGCTGTCCGCATCATCAGGATACCCAGAACCCCGATGCACAGCAGGCCAGTGCGTGCTTCGGTGCCAACAGGCACCATCAGGCAGGCGAATATCAGCGCGGCGGTGAACAGTTTGACGCGCCAGTCCGGCGGGAAAACAGTGCCGAAACGCGCTAGCCACAAGGCAAGGGGGATGGCGGCGATAGCGACACACGACAGGATCGAATCTTCATAAAGGCCCGAATCTTCGTCCACCAGCAGGCTGAGCGTGCCATAGCCGCCGCCCGCTGCGACAGTCTTGATCCCGGCATTGATGACAATCGTGCCGAGCGCGAGCACCATGAACAGCACTGCGGATTCCATCCGCAACCGGTTGGTCAGCGTCAGCGGCAGGAATATCGCGAAAACAAGCGCTTTCCAGACCCAGCCCCACTTGTCGAGCGCTTCGACCGGAAAGTCGGCCATCAAGGTGGTAAGCCCGCAATAAACCAGCAGCATGGCGATCAGGCCCTGACGGAATGTGAAGTGCGCGCCATCCTTGCGGTCTATCAGCAGCCAGCCAGAAAAGGCGGCAACAAATGCCAGCAACGATAGGGGCAGCGAAGTCATGAAGCCCCAGCCAATCTTCTGCGGTGCGACCATATCGACGTAGAGATAGGCCAGCACCCACATAAACGGGTGACGCAGGCCCAGCACCATAATGAGGGCAAAGAAGCCGAACAGGGCAAGATCAAGCATCTTTTGCGCCGCCTTTGGCCGGATGGTTCCTGGCTGTTGTAACGCTTCCCTTTCGCCGTGAGGCTTTACGCGGCGGATCAAGGTCCGCGCGCATGACAATTCGCACGGCGGCTATCGCCAGCAGGCCGTGTGTCAGGGCAAGGGTAAAAAAATCGACCAAGCGCAGAGTGTCCGTTCAAACTGTCCGGACAATGCCGATATCAGGTGACGGTTGACGGCGCGTTAAGGTTGTTGTGGCATCAGACGGGGCTATGACCCGGATACTGCACGTCCTTGACCATTCGCTGCCGCTCCACAGTGGCTATACTTTTCGCACGCGCGCCATCCTGAAAGCGCAGGAATCGCTTGGGCTGGAGGTGCGCGGTGTGACTGGCCTTCGCCACGTTGCAGATGGCCCCGATGTTGAAGAGGCAGACGGACTGACCTTTCATCGTACACGCGGAGAAGTCAGCGGCCCCGTTGGAATGCGCGAATGGCGGGAAGTCAGCGCGCTTGCCCAGACTATCCTGAACTTGTGCGAAGAATGGAGACCCGATGTGCTCCACGCCCATTCGCCCGCCTTGTGCGGTCTGGCGGCGATGAAGGTTGCGCGCAGCCTTGGCATCCCCTTCGTCTATGAAATCCGGGCGTTCTGGGAAGATGCTGCCGTGGGCAACGGCACCGGGCGCGAAGGGTCCATGAAATATCGCCTGACCCGTAGTCTTGAAAACCATGTCGTGACCGGAGCTGACGCGGTAATGACCATCTGCCATGGCTTGCGCGATGATCTGATCGGGCGCGGCCATAAGGCGGGCAAGATCGGCATCATGCCCAATGGTGTTGACCTGTCGATGTTCGGCAACCCGAAAAAGCCGGACCCGGCGTTGCGGTTAGAACTTGGTTTGGGTGAAGGTCCGGTCATCGGTTTCATCGGCAGTTTTTATGATTATGAAGGTATCGACGATCTGATTGACGCAATGCCCGAACTGCTTGCCTTGCACCCGGATGCGCGCTTGCTTCTGGTGGGTGGCGGGCCGCGGGCAGAAGCCCTGCAAAGCCAGGCTGCGGCCAGCCCTGCTGGCCATGCCATCCGTTTTGTCGGGCGCGTGCCGCACCACGAGGTCGAGCGTTACTATGCCTTGTGCGACATCATGGCCTACCCCCGCAAAGCCAGCAGACTGACAGACCTTGTGACACCGTTGAAGCCGCTGGAAGCCATGGCTCAGGGCAAGCTGGTGGCTGCTTCGAGCGTCGGCGGGCATCGTGAATTGATCGTTCCGGGTGAGACTGGCACCCTGTTTGCGCCCGACGATCCGTCTGCCTGTGCTGCGGAGCTGGCCGCGCTGTTGTCGCGCCGGGATGCCTGGGCGGCACAGCGCGACCGGGCGCGCCGCCATGTTGCAGAGCGGCATGATTGGGCGCGCAATGCACAGCGTTATCACGATGTTTACCAAGCCTTGTTAGGCGAACGGGGACATGCCCGCCTTTCGGCGGCGGCCTGATCGGGCGGGGCGCTTTGCCGGGGTGACTGCAGGAATGGTGAGTAAGGTGACAATCAGTAAAAAGACATCTGACAGCAAGGCACGCAAAAAGCCGGCACCAATTTCGGCGCACAAGGCCTTTCCCGCGATAGTCGCTCTCTGGTTTGCGGCACTTTTGGGCCTTGGCAGCCTGGTGCTGCCTGTTGCCTTGCCGGAACGGATCGTCACGCTTGCCCATGCCGATGCCGTGCTGCCCGCGCTCGCGCCGCCATTGGGCCTCAAGGCGCGGATGCTGATCGCGCTTGCTGCTCTGATCGTTGGCGGGATCGTCGGGCTGATGGTGGCCCGCAGGATCGCACAGGCCCAACGTGGTGCCATGCCCGAGGCGCAAGAAGTTTCACCAGCCAGAGCCATGCGGGCAAAGCTGCGCAACGATGAAGAGGAAACAACGGGGCGCCGGCCCTTTTCCATCCGGGACGAACTGCATGGTGATGACGATCTGGGCGTTCGGGAAGATGAAAACACCCGGATTGCCGAAGCATCGCCTGCAAATCGCCGCCGCGCGCTCGCCATAGAAGAGGATGACGCGCCCAGGTTTACGATTCCCGATGTCCCCCTGCCTGGCGCCGGGTGGCCGGACGATCTGCCGCAGCACGCTGCAATGGACGCGGAATCCGATGTCGAGACTGGCCATGAGGTTTGGCCAGAGGAAAACCTGAATCGACAGGAGACAAGCCAGTTTGAAGACGCAGACGGGCCTCTTGTTCTTGACGCCTTTGAAACGGCACCTTCAGATATGGATGCACTTGCGTCAGATGGTGAGCAGACCCATCCGACTTTCGGGCAGAATGTCGAAACTGCGTCACCCGTCGATCAGGCTATGCCGATGTTTTCCCGCGAACAACCTGAAGAAGAACCGGCTGACGACAGGTTAGAGGAAACCCCTCATATCGCGATTAACCCGCTGCCCGATATGCCACGGCCCCGGTTTGCGGCCGGACCACGGCCCGCAGTGGCAAATCGCCCGTTGAATGAATTGAATGTTGTCGAACTGGTCGAACGGCTTGCTTATGCGATATCGACCCGCAACGCATTGCCTGTCGAGAATGAAATACCATCGGACAAGGTGCCTGAAATGGCTCCCTTGCCAGCAATGGCCCCAGAGCAAAGTCATACAGAGGTGGCGGAAAAGCCGGTCGCGCCACTTGGTGATGAAGCCACTGAGGCGCTGCCGCCCTCTACCATTCCATTCGCACTGCGCCCGCTCGTATTCGAACCGTTGGACAAGTCCGAATATGGGGAAGATGAGGAAAGCGATGCGCTTTTCTCGCTGCCTTCGTTTATGTCGGGCGACAAGACTGCTGCGCGCGATCCTGTGCCATTCAAGACCCCGGCTACGGATTTCGGGCCTCCATTGATGGACGAAGACGAGGACGCCGAAGAGGCTGGTGACGAAGAACTGGGCAGTGATAGCGGCGAGGCGGATGAGAGCGGCATGTCCGAGGCTTACAGTTCGTTGCTGGCATTGCGTTCTGGCCCTGCGGTAACGTTCAGGAACGGGTTCGTTCGTGTTGAAGAACCTCAGTCGGAGGAATTTTCGCTGGAGCCAGCCGTCGTGTTCCCGGGGCAGGCGCGCCAGAGTCTTTCTGATACAGAGGCCACAGGCGATGTTTGCGAAAGCCCGTCGTGGGCCTTCAATGAAGACCGGGAAGGCGGCGAACCTGACTTTGCAGCACAGCCAGATGTCGAGGATATCGCTCGATCGCGCCAGTTCGATGCGCCGATTGCGGCGTCAGAAGATCAAAAAATGGCATCTCCGCCTCAGGATTTGGGCGAAACAGAGCGTGCGCTGCGGGCCGCGCTTGCCAATCTGCAACGGATAAGTGGCGCTGGATAAAGCGTAAATTGACTGGAGGCAGCGCACCCATCGCGTCATTATGCGGCAAATTTGTCCGCCGATTGCACGATAGCCCTGCCATGTGTATGTGTTCGGTTCCCCGCTGTGCCAACAGGCAGGGCGCGTGCGAACAGGGCCTTCGCGGTTGCAAAAACCGCTCCTGATTGCCATTGGGAAGTTTGCACTCCCCCTGCCATTGGCAGGCTCGGGAGTGATTCGCATAATCCGGCCATCAGGCGCTGCATTCCCGGTGCGGCGTTGCGGCTGCTGACAGGATTGGAATTTTGATGGGATACCCGGCTGTCCAGGGCTTGTACGATCCGCGTAATGAACATGATGCCTGTGGTGTGGGCTTCGTCGCCCATATCAAGGGTGAAAAAAGCCACGCGATTGTTAAACAGGCGCTGGAGATTCTGGCAAATATCGACCACCGCGGCGCTGTAGGGGCAGACCCTCTGCTGGGCGATGGTGCCGGTATCCTGATGCAGATCCCTGATCTGCTTTACCGCAAATGGGCCGACGGCGAAGGGCTGAGCCTGCCGCAGGCGGGTGACTATGCTGTGGCCATGTGTTTCCTGCCGCGTGATGAAAAATCGCGCGATCATGCCGTGGCTACCTTTGAAAAGGTGATCACCAAGGAAGGGCAGGGCGTCATCGGCTGGCGCGACGTGCCCACGACGCTGGATGGTCTGGGCAAGGCCGTGATCGAATCGATGCCCGTGGTTCGCCAGTGCTTTGTCTCTCGTGGTGAAAACTGCGCCGATCAGGATGCGTTCGAGCGTAAATTGCTCGCCATCCGCAAGCAGACCCATAATCCGCTGGAAGAACAGGCAACCGAACTCAACATGCCGGGGGTGGCCGAATTCTACATGCCCAGCTTTTCCAGTCGCACGATCGTTTACAAG
>JAGREQ010000014.1 GCA_020446465.1 Novosphingobium sp.
GCCTGCCTCGACCACGGTTTTCAGGCTCGATGGGCAATAAGCCCTTCAGAACGCGCCATTCCGCTTCGGTAAGATCGCCCCTACTCAAGCCTGCCTCCAAAAAGCAGCCTTGAATCAATCCTGCGGCACCACGTCAATCACATTGATCCGAGCGGCGCTGATTTGCCCCAAGACCCGCCGCGGCCGTGATACGTCTCCGCTCCCAGCACGAAGTTTTGCCCGCAATCGGGGCAGCGGAAGCGATATAGCAAGATGTTATCGAGCGGACCGGCGTCGGACAGATCGCTGAACGCTATCGTTCCCTTCATCGGCCCTGCATCAATCTCTTCGATGTCGCCGTCAGCCACAGCTTGCCGGACCGTTCCAATCGCGCGGAACAGTTCGCCCGGCGTCCTGAAGCGCACATACTCGTCCAGATTTTCACAGCGTGAACAGGTCATCTCAAATCCGAATAGCAGGTCTGCCGGCACCAGCCAATTTGTCCACGCAGCCTAACTCTTATCCCAGACAATCGGCACATTCTGGACAGCCGCCACAATACCCGATTGATAGACAGGAGCAGCACCCTCGGCCAATCTGAACTCGGGAATCCTCTTGATCCATTCCTGCAACGTAACCGTGGCTTCAAGCCGGGCCAGATGCAGCCCTGCACAACGGTGCGGACCACCGCCGAAAGTCGTATGTTTCGGCAAGCGCTCCCAATCGAGCCTGAAGGGATCGGGATTTTCATTCTCGTCGAGACCATGCAGCACAGTGGGTAGCAAAACCATGTCACCCTGCTTCAACTCGACACCGTGAAATACCTGGTCCTTTGCGACCATGCGTGCTTCGGATACGACCGGGAAGCGACGAAACAGTTCTTCAACACCGCGACGCAACTTCAATTCATCCTCACGCACTTCCCTGACCTGTTCAGGGTGACGAGCAAGATAAATCATCATGAAGCTGAGGAAGTTGACAACAGTATCAAGCCCTCCCAGCAGAAGCAGAGAAATAAGGCCCAATGCCTTATCATGCGGCAGGCGCTCTCCGTTGATGGTGCCATTAACAAAGGTGGTAATGAGATCATTACCCGTTCCACCGATGCGTTGCTTGATGATTGGTTCAACATAACGGAAGAAGCCCTGATTGGCAGCATCCAGCGCAGCAGCTTGTTCCTCCGGCGTTTTGCCGGGCGGGCGAGTCATATCATCGGCAAACTTCATCAGCATCGGCACATCCTCCATCGGAAGATCGCACATCGCCATGAACACCCTTACCGGGAATATCCGTGCATATTGCGCTGCAAAATCGCAGTGTCCGTCGGCAACGAATCCATCAATCAGATCCGCAGCTGCCTCTCTCACCAATTTTTCAACCTGACGGATCCGGGCAGGATTAAGCCCGGTATCGAGCAGCTTGCGGTAAGGAGTGTGCTCGGGCGGGTCCATGCGCGTGGGAACCATCGCGTATTTTTCACCGGCTTCCTTTGGCAAGAAGATGACATGGCTGGAAAACAGCTCTGGATGTTCATAGATTTCGCGGACCATCAATCCATCCATTGCGATCCAATGCCCCCCGGTTAGCGGTGTCCAGACGAGCTTTCGCATGTCGCCCCGTTCCTGCAACGCCTTCCAGGCCTCGTGATAGCCTTGGCCAATACCATCCAGCGCATACATATCGATATCGCGCACGAGTTCATCCAGCACATGCGCCGGTTTGGCTGCCCGCGACTTTCCATCGAGCGGCGGTTCATAAGGAAGCGGCTTTGTCACCATTTCGGTCATCTCATCTCTCCTGAGCGAGTAAATTCTACACTGTTTTTCATGTAATTTCGGGGTCAATAATCGCTTTAACCACTTCGCCTCTGGCAGTGGCGTCAAGCGCCTTTTGCGCATCCGCAATACCGAAGCGATGGGTAACCAGATCGGCAAGCGGCTTTTCATCCTGACAGCGGACCGCCAGTTGCAAGGCCGCATGATAGTGTTTTGGCTTTGGAAAGGTCGCCCCGGCGATCGTGAGATTTTTTAATGTGGTATCGCGCGGCGAAATAGCCTGTTCGCCAATCGCCCCCCAAAGACCAAGGACAATGTAGCGGCCGTGATTGCCTGTCAGGTCCACACCTTCGGGAAAAGCCTGCAGCACACCTGCTGCCTCTACCACCACGTTGGGACCATGTGGTCCGCACACGTCGTATATCTGACTGCGACGCTGCTCTATACTGTTACGCAGCGAAACGGTTGCCGTAGCCCCCATAGCCCTTGCAACGTCGAGCCGCTTCTCGTGCATGTCGATCGCAACGATCTCACGCGCGCCTGAAACCGAAGCGGCAAGAATTGCAGCGAGGCCGACCGGCCCTGCCCCCTGCACCACAACCGTTTCTCCCATCCGCACAGGTCCACACCGGTCGAACCCGCGCAGCGCAGTCGGAAGCGCACAGCCCAGGGCAATTACTGCATCAACAGAAGCATGATCTGGAACACGGAAGAACGCGAGACCGTTGGGGAGCCATGCGAAATCGGCATAGCTGCCCCAATTCGGCTTTTCCGCATGCTCAAAGAACTGGGAGTTTTCGCACGGCGTTTCTTCCAGCACCGTGCAGCTATGGCATCGGTGGCACAGTGCTATTGGCGCCCAGTAGACGAGATCACCGCGCTTTACCGGAACGCCGGCATAGTCCGTCTCCACACCAGGGCCGAGCTTTTCTATCTGACCCACGCCTTCATGCCCCAAAATGATCGGAAAAGGCATAATTCCGGCTTCGCCTGTCAGAATATGAACATCACTTCCGCAAACGCCGCCCGCTACGACGCGAACAAGTGCGCCACCCGTTTCAGGGTCAGGAATGGGCACATCCCATGTTTCAAGCTTGTTCGTTTCTACAAGCACACAGGCCTTGCCGGTTGCCATTCAACTCTCCTTTTTCCTATCCATGCCTTGCACGTTTCGTTCTGTTATAATGTGGTGCAGGCATATCGACGGAACATGCACGGTTCCCGCCATCATTTTCAGATCGGCATTTTCACTTTCGGACAAACTTCGCTGGCGAGGCGACGAAGCGATTCATCCCAAGGCGCAGGATCGTCAAGACTATCGTGCTGGTTCGCCACAATCTGGCCCCAACCACCAACATTGTCCGCCAGAACTTCCAGTTTCTCGATGACAGTCTCCGGCGATCCGCAGAGAATAACATGTTCGACCAGAAAATCTTCGTCGATTCCATCAGGCGTAATGTCGACACCGCTATCCGCGATGATACCCTTGAACAGGCCGAACTTGACGTAGATTTCCTTCAGATACTCCTTCCATGTGCGCATCAGGCCGGACTTGCGAACCAGCCGTTTGGCTTCTGCATCCGTATCGGCAATGAAGATATCGCGGCATACCCGAAAACGCTTGCGGTCAGGCGTAAAGCCCGCCTTTTCCATTGCGCCAGCCCAAGTCTCCCAATGCGCCTTCATCTGGCCGGTACCACCAAAAAATGAAATCGGGCTGTAATTGCGCGAGCCTGCGAATTCCATCGACTTGGAGCTTTCTGAAAGGCCAGTGACCGCGATTTCCATCTTGTCACGACCGCCGAATGGGGAATTGTCAGCAACATCGACCCAGTATTCAGGCATCGTGTCCGGCCCAGGGAAGCCAGCCTTGAAGTATTTGCCTTCCTCCATGAAGGGTTTGCCTTCCCACACCCGCTCCATCAGGTGCAGCGCCTCCAGTTGCATGGGCGGAAGATCCATGATGTTCGCATGGCCATGCAGAATAGCATCTGTGTGGTGCCCGCCGGGGGCAACACCCAGGAAATAGCGGCCTTCCATCACCTGGCTGAGCCAGCCGACACGAACAGCCAGCGTCGCCGGATCATGATAAGGCAGCAAGTGGGCCATCGGAGCAAAACGAATCCGCTTCGTTGTCTGCGCACAAGCAGCAATAATCGCTTCAGGTATCGGAATGTTTTCCCAGCCCAGGGTGTAATGTTCGCCGATCATGTAATCGGCATATCCCGCTTCATCCGCCACTTGTGCGATATGAACAGCCCAGTCAAAAACCTGCCGGGCCGTCCGGCTGGGCGGGTTGTAAGGGGTCATGAAAATTCCGCACTGCAATGACATCTCTCTCTCCAAACTATTCGGGAACGGCAGCGATCAGGCCTGTTATGAATTTTATACAAAACCCTTTTGGCGCCAGGTGAGTTGCCCCACCTGACGTCAATGATCAGACGAAAGTGCCCTCCTCATCCTTCTGGGAGAACCTGGGCGCAATTTTCGCCATGAATTCGGTTAATTCATGGTTGTTCTCGTCAGGCTCAAGATGGCCCTGGCCGAACATCAGAAACAGATCGTTAAAGCCCAGCTTGTCATGCGCCTCGCCTATCCGGTCAATGATTTCATCCGCCGAGCCGATCAAAACGTTGGGCGGACGCTGGCCCATCGGAATGAACCATTCATCCCAGAACCACATGTGTTCGTCCATCAGTTGCTTCTGGCGTTCCTTGTCAGACGTCAGCATCAGGAAGCCGCCCCATGCGATAGAATCGCCGCGGTCAGGCTCGTGACCAGCTTCACGTGCACCATCATACCAACGATCCGCCAGATTCTTGCAGAACTCAAGGTCATCAGCGAGCACGATCGGCGTGCCATTTTCGCGTGCCCACATGTCGACCGTACGCATAGTACCTGCGAAGCCACCGAATATACGAGGGTGCGGATCCTGATAGCAGCGTGGCGCAATTCCAACTTCACGAACACGCCCTTCAGCATCCTGCCCTTTGCCAAACTTGGCATATGCAGGGTGCCCATCAGACCCCCCCGGCGGAGGAAAATTCCAGTGCTTTCCGTGAAAGCTGAATGTTTCACTCAGCCACGCTTTCTTAATGATCTGGATCGATTCCTCAAACACAGAACGGTTGAAAGCATCCTGGTCATCTTTGGCTTTTGCATTCGCCGGGCGCGTGCACTGAACGCCAGGCACAGCCGCATAGGCATCTACCCAGCGAGCATGATATCCACGCGTGAACGCGACATTAAGGCGACCTTTGAGCATATGGTCCAATGTCGCGATTTCTTCAGCAACACGAAGCGGATTGTGGGTCGGCAACGTATAACCCATGGCTGAAGCCTTCATCCGCTTTGAATGCAGGCCAACAAAAAGGCTGAACATCCCGGGGTGATTATTCGCCTCGAACCCTTCGATCTGCAAGTGATGCTCTGGCTGAGCATAGCTTGCGTAACCAAGATCATCTGCGAGTTGGACGTACCCCTTAACCTCTTCAAGGAACCGCTGGTAGAGATCCTTGCGCTGCCCAGCCATGCCCTGCTCGATTTCGTGACGCCTGCCGACAACGCCGGTCTGCATGAGATGAAACCTCACCCTAGCCTCCTATCTTCTTTTTCGATTCATCAATCAACGTATGCGTTGATACGTCAGGATGAGGACGACTGTCAACAGGGTCTGCGCTCAACGAACTGATATCAACTCCATCGTTGACAGTTGAGGCGCACAGTTCCATTTTTACTCTCGCCGTCCGAGCAGTGATAAAACTGTATGGCAAGGAGAGTTGAAACAGATGGGTTTGTTCGAACGCTGGAGTGAAGTCTGTCCACTGGGGGATTTGCTCATCCGCAGTGCTGCGCGCTACCCTGATCGCAATGCACTGGTCATGCCCGGTTTTGCGATCAGCTATGCAGAATTATTGAAAGAGGCGGTAAGTGTTGCCAGGGCAATCGCCGGCCTTGGCATTGGGCCTCGTGCCAACATTGGCCTTTTCTGTAATAATGGTCCAGAATTTCTTGCCGGATTTTTCGGTGCGCAACTGGCAAATTGCGCCATTGTGCCACTCAATGCCCGTCATAAGGCGCATGAACTTGCCTACATCATCGACAATGCCGAAATCGAACTGCTGCTGACAGCGGCAGCTGACACCAGCTATCTCGATTTCCGCGAAGTTCTTACGCACGCCCTACCCTCGCTCGCAACATCTCAAGAGGGAGCACTGACACTTCCCGAAGCGCCTCGTCTGAAGCATGTTGCACTCTTGACGGGGGAGACGACAGCCGGATTTATGGCAGCACATGACTTCCATGCGGCCGGAGCAAATGTTTCCCCACAGGAAATCGATGCATTGCGTTCACGCACCCGGCTTTCCGACCTTGCGGCGATTATCTATACGTCAGGCACGACTGCCAACCCTAAAGGTTGTATGCTTACGCACGAGGCAATGAGCCGTGGTCCTGTAGAACGTGCGGACAGCCGCTTCCGTTCATGCGATCACGATGTAACCTGGGGCGGCGGGCCACTGTTTCACATTGGCTCCCTGGCCCCATTCCTCGGTTCTATCGGCACAGGCGGCACCTATCTCACAGACACATTCTTCGATCCTGCCCGTGCGATCGCGCTCATCAAGGAGAACCGCTGCACAGCGTTCTGGCCATGGTTCCCCGCCATTCTCCAGCCACTGATGGCCCAGCCCGATTTCGTCGAGGCGACGGAGCATGTACGCACCATGCTCTTTATCGGCCCGGATTCGCTCGTTCGGCAAATTCAGGATCTTTTGCCGAAAGCAGAGATTTTACAGGGTTGCGGCATGACCGAAACTGCTGGCATTTTCGCGATCAGCGATGCCAATGAAACTTTTGAACAACGGGCAACAAGCCACGGCAAGGCCGTGCCTGGTGTCGAGGTACGAATTGTCGACAAGGGCGACGGCGAAGACTTGCCGCCTGACGAAGTTGGCGAAATCCTGGTACGAGGATATTGCGTTACCAGCGGATACTACAAGGATCCCGAAAAGACTGCAGCGGCAATCGATGCAGATGGATGGCTCCACACCGGCGACCTCTATGCACGCAGTGAGGATGGCAGCCTGACGTTCAACGGGCGCGTCAAGGATATGTTGAAAGTCGGTGGCGAAAACGTTGCCGCCATCGAAGTCGAAGCGTTCCTGTGTCGGCATCCGGCGGTAAAAATAGCCGAAGTTGTCGGGCGCCCGGATGAACGCATGGATGAAGTGCCGGTTGCTTTCGTCGAACTGCATCCCGGCGCAACTACAGACGAAAACGCCTTGATAGCCCACTGTAAAGGGAAAATCGCCAGCTACAAGGTGCCGCGAGCAATCTACTTTATCGAAACACAGGACTGGCCAATGTCGGCCACAAAAGTAAACAAAGTAGCGCTCCGCAAAAGGTTGGCAGAAATGTCCTGAAAAAGATTACCTTTTCTTGCCCACGCGCATACCATCGAGAAAGATGCTGGCAAAAGCGCCTCCGACGACATCAGCCGAATGGTAGCCGCCCGGCTGGTACCAGCGATGGGTCCAGTTAACCATGCCAAAGATGGCATTGGCAGCAACAGAAACGGGAATATCGCTTCTAAGCTCACCATCCCTGACTGCCTGGCTGACCAGATCCAGAACTATCCGTTCAAACTTGCGTGTCTGGCTCGCGATTTCCTTCGCCCAAACGCTCTTTTCGCTGGCGATGCGTTCCATCTCTTCCTGAATGTAAACATACATATGGGGATAGTGCTCATCGTAAGCCTTCATGAGCTGGCGCACGACCGCTTCCAGTTTTTCGAGCGCACTTAATCCTTCGTCCCTGGATATCCGCACACATTCCCGGATATTGGCATCAACGCCCGTGCGCAGGATTTCACGGAATAGTTCTTCTTTGCTCCCGAAATAATAATAGACAGTTGCCCGATCCAGCCCTGCCTTCCGGCCAATTTCAGCAAGTGTCGTCGCCCGGTATCCGCTCTGCTTGAATTGCTGTGCAGCAATTTCAACCAGTTCTGCGCGCTTTGCGAGGTAATCGCTGCTACCTTCCTTGAGGGCTGTTGCCCGGCGTTTTGATATATTAGACGGCCCAGTCATTTTGTCAGCTCTATGCATCTTGGCACATTTTTCAATAGCAAGGCCGCAGGTGACGGACCGCCGCGGCAAGTGCAAACCATATCTATGGATTGCTCAAGGAGGTCTTGACTGAAGCCCATGTCCGACTGAAATCAGAGAAGCCATTCCCCATACGTAACGCTAAATCTCAACAATCAACTTGCCCTTGGCCTGGCGATTGCGGAGATCTCGAAAGGCTTCAAGAGCATCGGAAAAGCCATATCGTATCGACGGCTGGGAGCCAATTTTCCCTTGGTTGATCCATTCCAGCATCATGTGGAAATCGTTCCCGCCTTGCACGCCTGTTTGTTCGATAGCCAAACGACCTTCCACACCGATGATGGAAATCATTTTGACGAGTGCAACATTTGTGCGAACCGAAGCTGGTTTGCCCGACGTGAAGCCTACTACCAGGATGCGCCCGCCTGGAGCTATCGCCCGCATCGCCTGATCGAACATCTCCCCACCAACCGGATCAAAATATACATCAGCGCCCCGACCATTCGTCAACTGACGCACTTTTTCATATACGTTACCTGCTCGGTAATCGATGAATTCGTCGGTATTCGATGGGCTGAGACTGCCCATGTCACTCCCGACGGCGATGACACGCGCGCCCAACGCTTTACCCATGCACAAAGCAGCGCCGCCGGCGCCGCCTGAAGCGCCAAATACGACAAGTGTCTCGCCAGGTGAAAGCCGGGCGCGACGGTACAACGCATTAAATGCAGTCCAGTTGTTCATGAGAATGCCGGCAGCATCAACAAGATCAACCTCGTCAGCTATCCGATGAACAAAGTTTTCCGATAACACGCAGTATTCGGCCAACCCGCCACCTGCCAGGGATACAGAAAATGCAGCGACACGATCCCCCTTGGTCAGCCCGGATGTGCCTGACCCGACAGCATCCACAACCCCGGACATTTCGCTGCATGGAATATAAGGTAATTGCGGTAGCTTCTGATAGGCGCCTTCAAGAACCAGCGTCTCACCAAAAGACAGGCCTGCGGCGCGCACTCGCAGACGAACCTCTCCAGAGTCAGGCTCTGGAATGGGAAGTTCTTTCTGCACCAGCTCAAAGGGGCTGGAAAAGCGTTCACACACCCATGCCTTCATATGGTTTCAAACTCTGATGAAATGAATGTAACTGGATAGAAATCGGCGTCGATGAACGTAGCGGTTGAGCGTGTATTCAAGTCTCTCCCCGAAAATGCTCGACCATTTCGGGCGACAAGTTTTTCGACGACTTCTCGGCAGCATATTTCTCCATTTTTGCGCGAACGGCAGCAGTCATTTCACCTCGGAACAGGTCGTGATTTTCCTTGAGCCATTTCTCCGATGAAAACCGGGTTTCATTCAGCGCATTGATGCGCGGGATAGCATAAGTCGCAATCAGTTCATAAGAACGCCTGGTTTCCATGCGTTCAGCCCAATGGTGATCCATAACCAGAAAACATCCGAAACCACCTGATTGTGCCTGCAACCGTTCGATCTGGGCAACAAAATCATCCGGCGTCCCAATCACTGCAAAGCCAGTTTCAATCATGTGGTCAATGGGGTCTACGCCGGGAGGAGGAGCCAGCGGGATGGCTGCCGCTTCGTTCATATACTCCAGCCAGCGATTCAGACCGAAACGCACATTCTCGCGTGCTTTTTCACGCGTGTCAGCCACGTGGACCGGCCCGATCAGCCGCCACCGCGACCGATCGACAGTCTGACCATTTTCCCTGGCTGCTTCTTCGGCAATCGCCCAGTTTGAGGCCAGTGCATTGAAGCCGCCAGTCGAAGTCGCACCGATGGAGAGCATACTTAGACCAAACCGCCCGGCAGCCTGCGCGCCAGTTGGAGAAACCTGGCTTGCAACAGCGATTTCAACGCCATTCTCATTGTAGGGGGCAAGTTGAAGATGTGCGTTCTGCAATTTGAACCATTCCGAACTCGCATTTGCAGTCTGGCTGCCCAACAACCGGACCAGAGGTTCGATTGCTTCTTCCATGCGATCTCGCGCCTGGGCTGTGGGGACACCTTGCATATAAGCATCGGAAGGCAGCGAGCCAGGGCCGACACCGAACATCAATCGCCCTCTTGTATGATAGTCGAGCTGCCTGATCCTGTCAGCGAGCGTATAGGGGTTGTGATATGGCAACGAAGAAACGCCAGTTCCGAACTTGATCGACTTTGTCCGATGCGCGACTGCGGCGATAAACAGTTCCGGGCTGCCGATTATTTCCCAGCCGCCTGAATGGTGCTCACCGATCCAGACCTCATCATAGTGAAGTTGATCCAGCCATTCGACCAGTTCCATGTCCTGATCCAGGGCAATTGCCGGATGCTTTTCGGGGATATGATGAGGGGGAATGAATGATCCAAAACGAATTCGTGAGCTTGGCATTCGGCGATCCTCCTGTTTTGCGATGCGAGGTCATAAATCCGGAAACCTGCCTGCCAACAGACTTTATCTGTCAAAATGACACCGCTTGCCTCCATATAAACCGACAACATTTATAGTCAAATGGTTTGATGTTTAGAATCAGGCATCCTTAACAGTTGGCGCGGAGAGGCAAATGAGAGCAAGCAAATCGTGTGCCCGGCGGATTACCCGGCTTCGTTCGCCTTGAGGGATACCGTGCGTGGAGCCAGTGGCTCAATCATGCTGCGATAAGCCTGAACGTGTGATAGCATCCTGCGCCGGGCAAGTTCCGGATCCTGAGCCAATATTGCTTCGTGTATGCGATCGACTGCATATCGCGCCTTGGCTCGCACTTCCTTGGAAGTGAAGCCTGCCACATGCGGATCAACCATGTTTGGCCCCAGACTTTCGTAAATTGCACCAAGAAGAGGATTGTGGCTCGCCCGGCCAATCGCAGCATGCCATTCGAAATTCGCCTGGACAAAGCGCTTGGCGCCAAGAGTAACTTTCAGGTTTTCCTGGCATTCGGAAAGGCTGATAATATCGTTGTCATCGCGGTTTGTTGCTGCAAGTGCACAAACTGCGGGCGCGAAAGTTTCAAATGTTTCCATAAGTGCGAGAAACGGCACACGGCGTCCGCGAATGAAGATGTTAATCGAATCTCGCACGACCCTGTTGCTTGGAGCTATAGCCCGACGTCCCTGGTTCCTGCCGACCGTGGTTGATATCAACCCTTGCGTTTCCAGAATCAGCATCGCTTCACGAACCGACCCGCGACTTAACCCCGACAGTTCTGCAAGATCTCGCTCATTCGGCAACATCTCGCCGGAACTGTAATCGCCAGAAAGAATCTGTTCGCGCAGTTCAGCCGCCAAAATTTCGCAGCCCCGTTCTGTAAGGATTTTTTTGACCACCTGCCAGCACGCCCCTTAAATATCAAAACATCGGACCATTTGACTGGCCCATTTTTTGACGTTAGTGGCCGACGCATGAACGTGCAAGACTTGTAAACGAGGGGCAGGCCCGATCGGACAGGGCGGTGTTTTGCGCCAATCTGCCAAACTGACAGATTAGCGCCAAAATATGGAGCGAATACAGTGTTCCGGCTCTGTGACGCTTCCGAAAATATCAGGTAATCAGGAGAGAGGTTCTTTGGTAGAGCAAGCTGAGAGAGCGGAAGCATTGGCAGCCAGGCCCCGCCGGCTACTTTCACTGGTTCTGGGGATCATTGCTGCCACGCTTGTTGCAGGTGGTGGGTATTTGCTGTTTCTCGGCGGTTCGGTTTACTACCTCTTCGCCGGTGTAGCTGTCGGTGTGTCGGCCTTCTTCGCCTTTCGAGGCAGTGACCGGGCAATCCCAACCTATCTGGCAATGTTGCTGGTCACATTTATCTGGGCCTTGTTTGAAAGCCGGACTGTGTGGGGTGTGCAAGCGCGGGTTTTCGCGCCAGCTGTCCTAGGTATCTGGGTAGCCTGGCCATGGTTGCAAAAACTATCGAAAATGACACTGGCCGGTGCATCGATTGCTGCGGCCTTGGCAATTTCCATTCCGGTTTATCTGGCAATCCGTGATCATGGTTCGCAACCCCAATATGAAAAGCTGGTCGTTGGCGATGCTGATGGGGAATGGCAACATTATGGAAACGACCTGGGCGGCACAAAGTTCTCGCCTCTAGCCCAGATAAACCGTTCCAATATCGGAGCACTTGAACGTGCATGGACATACCATACTGGCGATTTTTTCACCGGGAATGGGCTACAGGCTGTCCCGTTGATGGTCGGCGATACGGTATATCTCTGCACCTCATCAAATCAGATTCATGCTGTGGATGCCGAAACGGGTGAGCGTCGCTGGATGTTCGACCCGAAAATTGACCCACCGATTTCTGCTGCCTGTCGCG
This sequence comes from Novosphingobium sp., assembly GCA_020446465.1. Taxonomy (GTDB): domain Bacteria; phylum Pseudomonadota; class Alphaproteobacteria; order Sphingomonadales; family Sphingomonadaceae; genus JAWKXU01. The sequence continues at coordinate 12,172 of JAGREQ010000014.1, forward strand.
GGGTGGTTTACTTCCGTCAATCGGATGACAAGGGCGGCACATGCGCCACAAGGATCGTATCCGCTACAGTAGATGCACGGTTAATGGCGTTGGATGCGAAGACTGGCAAGCTGTGTCAGAATTTCGGAAAAGGAGGTTTTGTCGACCTGCTGGATGGTATGGGTCCAGTCCTACGGGACTATTACTATGTCAGTTCAGCCCCCGCACTTGTGCGTGGCAAACTGATCGTAGGCGGGAATGTCATGGACGGTCAGATGACCGGAGAGCCATCTGGCGTAATCCGGGCATATGACGCAATAACCGGCAAATTCGCCTGGGCTTGGGACATGGATCGTCCAGACCAGCATGGAATGCCGCCTGAGGGAGAGAGTTTTTCGCGCGGTACGGCAAATAGCTGGGCGCCGATGAGCGGCGATGAGAAGTTGGGCCTTGTCTATGTTCCAACCGGCAACGGAACGCCTGATTACTGGGGTGCACACCGATCTCAAGGCACTGAAAAATACGCAAGTTCCGTTGTTGCCATCGACGTGGAAACGGGTGCGGAGCGTTGGCATTTCCAAACTGTCCATCACGACGTGTGGGACTATGATGTTGCATCCCAACCCACGCTTATTGACTTGCCGGTCGACGGCGAAGTGGTTCCAGCCTTGTTGCAACCGACCAAACAGGGTGAGATTTACCTGCTCGACCGGCGGACAGGAAAGCCTTTGCCTCCAATTGAGGAAAGGCAGGTTCCCAAAGGCAACCTTGCTGGCGAACGTCTGTCGCCCACACAACCGTTTTCAACCGGCTTGCCCGGCTTCAGCAGGACACATCTGACAGAATCCATGATGTGGGGAGCTACGCCGATTGATCAGCTATGGTGCCGGATCAAGTTCAGAAAGACACGATATCAGGGTCAATTTACGCCACCGGGCATGGATTGGTCACTGCAGTATCCCGGCAATGTTGGCGGAATGAACAGAGGCGGAGTATCGGTTGATCCGGAACGGGGCCTGATGGTAGTTGATTGGGTGCGCCTGCCGATCCGCGTGCGACTTACTACCCGTGAAGAAACAGAAAGACGGGGAATCCGGCCATCGCCCGGCGGTGCCGTTCCGCATGTAGGAGTAAAGAATCCGCAAGCCGGCACGCCTTATGGAGCTATCGTTGATCTCGGCATGATGTCTCCGTTGGAAATGCCTTGTCTCGAGCCTCCTTACGGCAACATATCCGTCGTTGACCTGAAAAGCGGGAAAATAGTCTGGGAAAAACCACTGGGGACCAGTTACGATAGTGGCCCAATGCGCACAGCCTCGCACATTCCGTTACCGATAGGCGTGCCCAGCTTTGGTGGTTCACTGACAACGCGGGGGGGACTCGTTTTCATTGGTGGCTCTCAGGAAAAACGGTTTCGGGCATTCGATGTCGCGACCGGCAAACAACTCTGGTCGAAGCGTTTGCCGGCGGGAGGGAATGCCAACCCGATAAGCTACATCAGCCCACAAAGCGGGCGCCAGTTCGTGCTGATTGCTGCTGGAGGGAGCGCAATATTGGGATCTGGATTGTCGGACCAGTTTGTCGCCTATGCGTTGCCGAAGGAATAATTTTCCAGACAGCACGGTTTCTGAAATATATGGGCTTCCACTTTCGTAAACATCAAAACATCAGACCATTTGACGAGTCTGGTATGCATCAGTAGATGTTGCGGGTTGGCAGTGGAGAAATTCCGACCATGAGGCAAAAGTGCTGATGAACTCACAGTTGGAGCTTGATCTTCGACAAATAGTTGAACTGGATCTCGTCAAGAGTGGGGACGACAAGTCCATGCTATGGCGCGGTCCAGCCGTTCTTGGCGGAGATGGCGTGGCTTTCGGCGGTGCAATGGCTGCGCAGGCGCTGATAGTTGCCCAGACCCTGGAGCCAGAGCGCGTACCGGAAAGTATACACACTCACTTTCTCTCCTCAGTGCGCCCTAGCGAATCGATAGATCATGAAATGGAAGTGCTGCGGTCAGGGCGTGCGTTTACCGTTGCGCGTGTGGAGAGCCGACAAGCCGCAAGACATTGTGTCAGTTCCACTATCACGCTGCATAAACCTGAAAGCTCTCCTGAACACCAGTTACCAATGGTGCCTCTTGGGCAGCCAGAGACTTATCCTCATTCCAGTTTCATTCCTCCTGGAACGGCCCCCTCGGTGCGGCGATGTTTTGAGATTCGGGAAGTGCATTCTGATAATGGATCAGGGCAGGCTGGGCACCCCAAACAGGCTTACTGGCTGCGCTACAAAGGTAACCTTGGGGATAGGCAGGCATTACACAATGCTGCACTTGTTTGGTTTTCTGACCTCAGTATGCCCTGGACGACAGACCTTGCGTATGACGAAAGTGATGGCGTACGCGTAGGCGCTTCGCTGGATCATACAGTTTGGTTTCACCGCCCGTTGCGCGCGGATCGCTGGCTTTATTTTACGCAGGAAAGCCTTGTTTATGCGGGTGCACGTGCTGCCACCAGAGGCGTTTTCTATACTGAAGACGGCACACTTGTCGCAAGTGCCGCACAGGAAACATTGTTACGGCGTATTGTTTGAATTTCTGTTTTTGGCTTGGCGAGGAAATCTGAAAGGTAGCAAATGGAATGGATGCTAACTCCGGCACAGATCGAATTTCGTGATCGGTTGCGCGCATGGGTAAATGAAAATATCCCGAAAGACGCGGCGCGAGAGGCAGAACGCGTGGACGGCAACTATCCGCATCACTTATTTGATCGACTGGCCGAGGGAGGCTATCACGCGACTGCCGTGCCGAAGGAGTATGGCGGCGCAGGGGCTGATTATACCACGCAGTTGATTCAATCCCGCGAGTTGTCGCGGTCCCTCGCCGGCATGATCTGGATATGGGGGTCCACGTCGTTTGCAGGGGCGAATTCCATCGGCCTTTATGGCACTGATGAGCAAAAACGCGACTTGTTGCCGAAAATCACGAAAGGTGATCTGAAAGTCACTATCGGTTTCACCGAACCGGGCGGCGGAACCGATGTGCTTGGCGCCTTGAAAACGACAGCCAGGAAGGTTGATGGCGGCTGGATCATCAACGGTGTCAAGAAATGGTGCACCTCCGCACATGTGTCAGACTATGTGTTGTTGCTTGTGCGAACAAACGACAAGGTCGAACGCAAACATCACGGTGTCTCGCTGTTCCTCATGTCGCCTAAGGCCAAGGGTGTGACGCTCAAGCCGCTGACCACGATGGGTATGCGCGGTCTCGGCACTTTTGAAATGACGATGGAAGATGTCTTCGTGCCCGATGACAGGTTGTTGGGAGAACCTGACAAGGCCTGGTACATGCTCCTGCCTACACTGACCAATGAACGCATGCTGCTGTTAGGCACTTGCCTTGGAATTCTTGACGGCGTCGCGGAAGACGCTCTGGCCTATATGAAAAGTCGCGAGGCTTTCGGTAAGCAGATCGGCGCCTTTCAGGCAGTCCAGCATCATTATGCCAATATCATCATGGCCCGCCACCAGACTGAGCTTTTAGCATTCGACACTGCGAGAAAAGCTGATGCTGGTATAGATACATTTCTCGAAGTCACAATGGGCAAAGTAATCGCATCGGAACATGCCGTGAATGCGGCAGACCTTGGGATACAGATTTTCGGCGGAATGGGTTATTCAGCCGATAATGACATGCAACGCTACTGGCGCGATGCGCGCCTGATGCGTTTCAGCCCGATCAACAACGAAATGGCGCGAAACCTTGTGGCCGAACATTTTGGTTTACCGCGATCATTCTGAACAACAAGTCGAGGAGGCCTGAAAGCATGTCCGGGTTTCAACTACAGACAGTCCATGACCTGATAGATTCAAACGCGGATCAGCGTGGCAGCACCACCGCATTTTCATGCTACGGGCAGGTTGTTACCCACGCGCAGCTGGCGAACATGAGCAAGGCCGCAGCTCGCTACCTGTCCGGGCTGGGCGTTGAATTTGGCGACAGGGTAGCAATTTTCCTTCCTGTCGCTTCAGCCGGGTATCTGGCTTTGGCTCTTGGCGCAATGCGACTGGGTGCAATCGCTGCCTGCCTTAATGCCCGGTTCAAGACGCGCGAACTTAACCACGCTGTCGAGAACTCAGGATGCAAAGTGTTGTTTTATGGTTCCCGGCTGG
>JAGREQ010000149.1 GCA_020446465.1 Novosphingobium sp.
AACCCAGAGAGAATCCCGAGAAAACCACGCGTATGATGGGCTTGTCAGGAAGTTGCAGGCGCGACTTGAGGTCGCGCATGAACGATTGGCCGGCAAGGAAACCGTGATTGCAGACCTTCGGGAAGATTGCGACAAGTGGCGCCAACAGGCAACCGCCTTACTCGCAGACCAGCGACCGAAACCAGGGTTCTGGGCGCGACTAATGGGAAAAGGGCAACATTCATGAAGATCATTTTCAGCAGAAAAGGTTTTGATAGCGGTTCAGACGGTGTGCCCTCTCTCATCCTCGATGGAGTATCATTCAGCCTTCCTATGCCTATCGCCCACAGGGCAGTAACAACGTATGCTGATTTGTGGCTTGCCCAGGCAGGCGAAGCGGCCACATATCAACTTGACCCGAACACATGCAGAATCAAAGGTTGTTGACCTTCGATGTTAACGCCATTAAAAAAGCTCAACATAAGTCGATAGTGATTTAAATATTTCTTAAATCCAATCAAAGGATTGGTCATAGTGCCAAAATTTATTCATAGCCCGGCACCATATCTGGATTTTTCTGTTTTATCATTTCAGCTCGCCTCATCAGCACGTCTTGTTGCTGAGAAGTTGAGAAAGTCAAGGCGTGTTGCTGAAGGAGATCTGAATGTTGAAATCTGTAATTCAAATTTCATCATCGTATCGACGATCGCAAGCAGCAGTCTTCCGGGTGGAGGAAACGGAATTGTTTCTGGCTATGTTATGGGCCCCAATGGAATTGTCAGAGGAGATTCAGCGCAAAATCTCGTGCTGGATCGGGATATCGGCACTCGGCCAGGGCAGTTCACATACCTTCGCATAGATGATAGTGGTGCAACCGTCGGCAGCGATGCATTCGGTCACGGCATGCTGTTTTTAAAAGAATGCGACGGGTTTGCAATAGCCTCGAACAGATCGCATCTGATTTCCATCTTGCTGAAGGAAATCGGAATCCCGCTGTGCTTGGACCTTACGGCAACTGCTTCATTGCTTATTTCCGACAATGCATTTTTCAGTCAGCAGCCATCAATAAGCAGCGGCCTCCTGAGTGGCGCAAAAACTGTCAGCTTAGATGTCGAAGCCACCCTGTATCTTGGAAAAGTTAAATACACAAGAAGCCCGTATTTTGAGAAGATGATTTGTTCGACTGATCAGTATGCTGATTTATTGGAGGAGGGTTTGAATGACGTCATATCAAACTGTGCATCCGTACTGAACGACGAAGCATTTTCACGGTTTCTTCTTGACCTTTCCGGAGGAAAGGATTCGAGAATGGTTCTTGCCGCAGTGATGAAAGTTCCCGGCTGGAGGGACAAGGTCCTTATCAATTCAAAGGACGTACCTTCCAACAATGATCTGCAGGTATCTTGCGGTCTGGCCAATCTTCTTGGTCTGAAATTTAATGATGAAATTGGTGGTGGAGCCGAGCCGCTTTCTGTTGAAGACAACATTGCAATCTGGCGGTCATATTTCCATGGGAGCTATCACAGGGTTGGCGCCGCGCCTTGGTCAAATCTTGGCAGAAGAACTGAAAATGTAACGCTGTCGGGTGGCGGCGGTGAGCTGCTGCGACCATTCTGGAGCAGCGCATTTAATCTGACTTCGCAGATCAATGATATGTATTCTATATTGAATGAAATATCCCGACCAGGCGCAATATCAATTCCGCAAGAGCTTCGCGAGCAGGTTCTACAACAGGTTAGTAGTGAGCTGGAGAGCTTGCCCGGAAAAACAGCTATAGAAAAACTTGATGCTCATTATTTCTTCTTCAGGAACAGAACACATTTCGGGATGAGGGCATTCTCCACATACCACGAACATTTGACCGTTTTTCCTCTGCTGTCGAAAGCACTGGTCGCGGCAGGGTGGAGATGTAGCGAGGATGAAAGAGGAAACCTCGCAATTCCCCGAGACTTCCTCCGAAAACTGCATCCTGTTTTGGCCTCTCTTCCTTTTGAAGGTGGGAAATACCTGAAATGGGAAGGAATGCCAGGGCCAGTCGAATGGCTGGATGAGGACAGATCGCAATGGGATGCTGCTCAAGGCAGGCTGGCAAAGATAAATGCAGCGTCAAGGGACGGCAAGAAAGTCCTTTTCTCCTGGAGAGACTGGCCGAGCACACTCATTAAACATATTAGGGCTGCATATGATGGTACCCCTGAATTGTCCCGGGTCATCACAGAACCGGATCTGGATGTTATTCTTTCGGGAGTTCAGTCCAATGACAGGATCTCACTGGCACGGGGTTCGGTTATCATGGCAGCACATGATGCGGTACATCCATGAAAGAACTATGGGTCTGCTGGATTTCCAGCAGGCGACGCCATCGATGGGCCATCTGGCGGTCCAGCTTGTCATGCAACTGACGCAGCTCCAGCTCGACGGCAGATCGAGTAGCCCTCGGACCAACCCCGATGGTCCTGCGCGATCAGGGCCGAGATCGGGGGGCTGACCTCTTGCCAGCCAACAAGGTCGCGATGCTGAAATGGCTCTTGGCAAATCGTGCACTGATGAGCTTGTGAATTGCTTCGCATCAGCTGTCCTTTAGGCGTTCGCTGTCAGGTTCCGCTCCGGTCGGGGCGCGGCGAAGTTTCATTTTCGCGGGGCGGGGTCAGTCGGGTTGCTGCATCGCGGCTGCCAGCGGAAAGGTCACGGCGACCGACAGCCCGCCATCCGTGACCGCCCCGATACGGGCGACGCGATGGTGGGCAATGGCGTTGACCAGCGCAAGACTCAGCCCGACCCCACCCTTGGCCGTCCCCGAATTGCCGCGCTGGAACGGCTTGAACAGGTTGGCGAGGTCGGTTTGCGGCACGCCGGGGCCGTTATCCGCAACCCCCAGCACGGCGGCGTTACCCGCGCGCCGGACGCTTAGCGTCGTGCGGGTGCCGGGCGGGCAATGCGCCAGCACATTGTTCAAGAGATTGATCGCCAGTTGCCCGCGATGCCGTGAAACAAGCGCCCGCGATCACGCGAAATCACTGCCCCAATCCCGCGAAATGCGCACCCGTGGGCGCCGATCAGGAAGAGTTTGTCTGCCGCATATGGGCCTTGCATTTCAGCCGCGTGAAACCCCGCTGAATGACGACCTCATGCCGATGCCGCGCCTTTCGGCCTGTGCCCAGGCCGCGGTTGCGATCAATGGATCGGCATTCTGACGCCGGGATGACCTCGGGCTATCGCATCTCGCGCAGCAGCTTGTCGCGATAGGTATCCACGATCACCGCCAGGATGATGACGGCGCCGATGATGATCGGCTTGTAATTGTCGCCAACCCCCAGCAATTGCAGGCCGGTGGCCAGAACCTGCAGGATACAGGCCCCCGCCAGCGTGCCGATGATCGAGCCCTTGCCGCCGAATAGGCTGGTGCCGCCGATGATGACGGCGGCGATGGCGTTCAGCTCATATCCGATGCCGGCGATCGGGCTGCCGATATTCAGGCGCAGCAGATAGACGATCGCCGCGATCCCCGCAGCGGCACCCGAAATGGTGAAGGCGGCGATCTTGTAGGCGTCGGGATTGTGGCCCGACAGGCGGACGGCCTCGTCATTGGCGCCGACGGCATAGATCATCCTGCCAAAGACGGTATAGCGCAGGATGAACCAGCCCACGGCAATGACCGCCACCGCGATCAGGAAGATCGAGGGCAGAAATCCCCCGATGATCAGATTGCCGAAATTCACGAAACCCTGCGGCAGGCCGGTGATGGTGGAATTGTCCGAAAGCACCCGCGCCGCGCCGGCGGCGATGTTCAGCATCCCCAGCGTGACGATAAAGGACGGCACCTTCCAATAGGTCGAGACCTTGCCGTTGATGAAGCCGCAAAGCCCGCCGACCGCGATACAGCCCAGAATGGCCAGCGGGATCGACAGCGCCGGCGACAGGCCCGAGGTCATGATCAGCGCGCCGACCACGGTGCAAAGCGCCAGCACCGAGCCGACCGACAGATCGATCCCCGCCGTCAGGATGACAAAGGTCATGCCCGCCGCCAGCACGGTATTGATGGCGATCTGGACAAAGATCTTCAGCGCGTTGTTCGAGGTGGCGAAATAGGGCGCGGTGAACGAGAACACGAGAACGATCACGATCAAGGCCAGAAACACACCGGCATCGCGCAGCAGGAAGCGTTTCAGCCGCTGACGGTCGGTGCCGGGTTCGACGGGCGCGTGGGTCATGACTGGACGTGCTCCTTATAGGCGAGCGAGAGAATGCGTTCCTGGTCGAACTCGGACCGGGGCAGCTCTCCCACCAGTTTGTCATTGGAGAATACGATGATGCGGTGGCACATGCCGATCAGCTCGGGCAGGTCCGACGAGACCATGACGATGGCCTTCTGCTCGGCGGCCAGCATCCACAGCAATTGATACATCTCGCGCCGGGCGCCGACATCGACCCCGCGCGTCGGTTCATCGAGGATCAGCGTGGATGAGCCGCGGAACAGCCATTTCGCCAGCACCACCTTTTGCTGATTGCCGCCCGAAAGGTTGCGCACGGGCGTCTCGATCGAGGCAGTCTTGACGCGAAGCTGGCGGACCAGTTCGGTCACCGCGACCTTCTCGGCGTTTCGGTCCAGAAGGCCGTTGCGCGAAATCTTGTGCAGGTCGGTGATGGTCGAATTGAGATCGACGGGCATATCCAGCAGCAGACCCTGGCTTTTGCGATCCTCGGTCAGAAAGCCAAGGCCGTCGCGCACCGCGTCGCGCGGGTCGCGGATATTCGTCGGCCGGCCTTCGATTTCGACCTCGCCGCCGGCCTTGGGATCGGCGCCGAAAATGGCGCGCATGATCTCGGTCCGGCCCGAGCCGACAAGGCCCGCGACCCCCAATATCTCGCCATGCCGCACTGAAAAGGAGACCGGCGCCGAGTTCGGCAGACGCTTGACGCCTTTGACATCCAGCGCCACCGCGCCCGGTTCGATGCTGGCATCAAACCCGTATTCGTCGGCGATATCGCGGCCGATCATCAGCCGCACCAGATCGGGCACCTCAAGCCCCTGCAGGTCGCGGGTTTCGACCAGCTCGCCATTGCGCAGCACGGTGACGCGGTCGCCGATCTCGAATACCTCATGCAGGCGGTGCGAGATATAGATGATGGTGACGCCCTTGGCCTTCAGCTTGTGGATGATGGCGAAAAGCCGCTCGATCTCGGGCGGGGTCAGGGTCGCCGTCGGTTCATCCAGCACCAGAAGCTGGCTGTCATAGCCAAGCGCCTTGGCGATCTCGACCAGCTGCATCTGCGCGACGCCCAGTTCCGACACCAGCGTGCGCGGGTCCATCGCCAGCCCGACCTCGGCCAAAAGCGCGGTGGCGCGGCTGTTCAGCTCGGTCCGGTCCAGCATGCCGAAACGCTTGGGCAGGCTTTCCAGCATCAGGTTCTCGGCGATGGACAGATGCGGCAGCAGGTTCAGTTCCTGATGCACGATGCGGATGCCCTGAACCTGGGCATCATGCGGCGTATGGGGCGCATAGGGCCGGCCGTCAAAGACGATCCGCCCGGAACCGGGTTCATGGATTCCGGCCAGCAGCTTGATCAGCGTCGATTTCCCGGCGCCGTTTTCGCCCAGCATGATATGGGTCTCGCCGCGCCCGATCGCCAGATCGATGCCGTTCAGCGCTACGACGCCGGGAAAGACCTTACCGACGCCTTCAAGT
>JAGREQ010000150.1 GCA_020446465.1 Novosphingobium sp.
CCTGCCACGCTCAATACCGACAAAGCGCCGAGCTATGGTGCAGCGATCACCGAATTGAAGCGCGAAGGAAAGCTGGACCGGGAGACGGCCCACCGGCAGGTGAAGTATCTCAATAACGTGATCGAGGCCGATCACGGAAAGCTCAAGATACTGATCAAGCCGGTGCGCGGTTTCAAATCGATCCCCACGGCCTATGCCACGATCAAGGGATTCGAAGTCATGCGAGCCCTGCGCAAAGGACAGGCTCGCCCCTGGTGCCTGCAGCCCGGCATCAGGGGCGAGGTGCGCCTTGTGGAGAGAGCTTTTGGCATTGGGCCCTCGGCGCTGACGGAGGCCATGGGCATGCTCAACCACCATTTCGCAGCAGCCGCCTGATCGGCGCAGAGCGACAGCCTACCTCTGACTGCCGCCAATCTTTGCAACAGAGCCGCATCCTGCCATGCTATTGGTAGTCAAAATTCACGGAAACGCATAACACATCGCAGGTCTTTATGGACGCCGACCAAGAAATGCCGATTTTTCTGGAACAGCGCGGCACCCTGCCCCTGACTTCTGATGAATACGGCCAACTGCTATACGATCATCCCGACGAATCCCCGGAAATTGTCGGCATGTTGGACTATCTCATTGACCCGCCGAGCAGGCTTGCCAGCACGTCGCGCTGGCTCAGGTTTCGGGACAACATGGCGCAGGCTGTCGCAGACCGACCGCACGACCCGCATTTCCCGCTGTTTCTTGCACAGGCTGAAAAAATCTTGGCCTATCGGGCGACCATCGCGCCGGAGCGGCGCATCTGGAAAGCGGACGCTTGACCACGCCCCCTACCCTGCGGCGGTTTCTCGCCCGCGTGATCGCCGCCAAGAGCGGCGAAGCGAATGCAGGCCGGGAAGAAGTCGCCGCCGAAGTGCTGCACGCGCTGCAGCTGGTGCAACGTTTCTGTCGGGACTGCGGCAACGAGGCTTACGCCCTTGAAGCCGTGCCGCTGCTATGCGGCCAGTGCCACACCCCGATGCAGACGCCGGAGCCGGAGAGCATCCGTATCGAAAATTTCATCGAACGGCATCGCAGGACGCTGCAGGGGCTGGCCGAGAGGTAGTTTTCTCAAAAACGGTCGTTTTTGAGACAGTTTGCCGTCCCCTGCAAAATCAGGGGGTTGAGTGTCGCAAAATATAGTCTCATAATTGGTCATGCTTTATGGCTATGCCCGCGTATCCACCAGCGACCAGAAAGCGCAGCTGCAACTGGACGCGCTGCAGGCCGCAGGCTGCCAGCAGGTATTCGTGGACGAGGGTATAAGCGGCAGCGCCGCCACCCGCCCTGCCCTTTCCAAAGCCTTCGCCGCGCTCAAGGCCGGTGACGTGCTGGTGGTATGGCGGCTTGACCGGCTTGGCCGCTCTCTCTCGCATCTCATCCAGCTTACTGGGCAGCTGGGCGAACAGGGCATCGGATTCCGGTCACTGACCGAAGCTATAGACACCACCAGCTCGTCAGGGCGGCTACTTTTTCACATCATGGGCGCGCTGGCCGAGTTCGAGCGCAACCTGATCGTCGAGCGCACCCAGGCAGGCCTAGCCGCAGCGAAAAAGCGCGGCACCAGGTTGGGGCGCAGGCCGAAGCTAACCCCTGCCCAGGTTGCCCATGCCAGGAAGCTGATAGAGGGCGGCGAAAGCCCGCGTCACGTCGCCAGGACTTTGGACGTGTCCACGGCCACCCTTTACCGCTACCTACCCGTTCCCGCGAACGGTTCCCCATGAGGAAAAAAGAGAAAACTTGCTTTCAGAGTAAAAATGTGCAAAATTACACCAATAGTATGATAATTTCACCAACCCCCTGATAGCAAATTTTTGGAGGGCTACCCATGGCAACCGTGCGTAAAACCATCACCCTCACCGAGCAGCAAGACGCCTGGATTTCGGCGCAAATCGCCGCTGGCAGCTATACCAACGATAGCGAAGCCATCCGCGATCTTATCCGGCGTGAACAGGAGCGCAGCGCCGAAATCGAGAGCATCCGCCAGGCGCTCATCGAGGGCGAGCAGAGTGGCGAGCCGGAGCCGTTCGATTTCGCCGCCTTCAAGCAGCGCAAAGCGGCGCAGTATGGCTGATTATCGGTTCAGCCCAAGGGCGCAGCGCGACCTTGACGGGATTTTCGATTACACCGTAGCGCAATGGGGTTTGCCGCAGGCACTGCGCTACACCGACTTGATCGAATCCGCCTGCGCCGACTTGGCCGAAGCCCCACAGCAGGCGCAGAGTTGCGCCTACATTCGGCCAGGTTATCGCCGTCGTAGCGTGGAGCATCACGTCATCTATTTCAAGCCGACCAGTTACGGCATTGCCGTTGTCCGCATCCTGCACCAGCGTATGGATGCAACCCGGCATCTGTAATGCAGTAAATCAGTAATTGAGGTTGTAGAATTAACGCAGCACCTTCGCGGCAAGCTCAGCTTGCAACACATCGACTTTGGGAATGATGCCTTGCAACACACCAAGCGCGTCTGCCCATTCATCGCGAACGCTGTTCCCGGCCAGACCTTGTAGGGCACTGTTGAGTTGGACGGCTGCGCGTTGCAAGTCAACGGCCAGCGATTGACCAGTGCCTAACGTCGAAGTCGCCAGCGCATCCTGGGCGAGTTGCAACACTTCCAGGTCTGTCGCCATCACGCGGCCAGCGGTTGATGAGCGTGGGGCACCTTGACGCCTTGCCATTGCGGCATCTTTTGCAGTCGTTAGTTTAATCAGTAAATCGCGAGCATTGTCTCTCGTGACCTGGTCATTATTCCTGGCCAAAACCTTGGAAACCGCCCGCTTGGCACCACCGGCTTGTAGCATTGCCCAAATTGATAGCCCCAAACCTGCTACCGACAGGACTAAGTCACCCACTGGGGTTGTCAGCAAGTTCAGGACAGCTAAGGCAGTATCCATGATTAACGATTTTCTGGGTGAATGGCGGCAGCGAGCACAGCCTTGAGCCGTGCTTCCGACATCGTCATGCGCTCCGGCATCGGTTCCTTTATCCACTCCGCCAGCATTCGGCCATAAATGTCGCGAACGGGCATGTGGGAATTCCAGTAACCCGGCTTCTGCATCGGCACATATTCGAACCGCTTCAGACGCTCGACCGTGAACCGAGCAAAGGACATGAATTTAGCCTCGTTGTTGCCGTCGTAACCGGCGAACTTATTAAAAGGGAAATCCTTGAGGTCGAACCCATCTGGCATTGAGCGTCCAATGGCATCAAACATGTCCATGGTATCCCAAACCTCTCGGGACTCTTCGACGGTCATCTTGTCGTTGCCGTCGTAGATATATTCGAAGTCCCAAGCGTAGAGCATCTCGTAACCGTGCTCTAATGCCTCGCGTTGGACGCTGAGCGATTCCGCTTCGTCGGGATACAGCCCTTCCAAAATCCTGATCTGGTTGACCAGAAATATGCGGTCGAGCTTCGTGAGCTTTAATTCATCTGCCATCGATCATCCTTGAAAACCCGGTATGAGCCTAGTGGTCACTGTAATCTGTCGCTGAGCATATCGCGGAGGTAATCCGCGATGGTGACCCCCTCCCCTGCCACATGGATTTTCAGCTTGCGGTGCAGGCTCTTGGGCAGGTCTAGCGTGATGCGGACAATCTCGCCCTTGTCGGGGGCAGCGGTTTTGACCGGCTTGCGGAAATCGCTGGCGCGCGGCTCCTCTCCGGCTTCCACGAAGGCCTGCGCCGCATCCTTGGGCTTGAGGCGGATGGGAACGGACTTGCTCATGCGGCCATCCTTTCGAGTTCAGCAACGAATGCGGCCACTTCCCTTGCCGCCTGCCCGTTGGGTTCGCGTTCGCTGACCGTTTCGCCCGTGGCGGCGGTTTCCGCGAATATGACCCGCTGCGCGACTTCCGCCGTCAGCACCGGGAACGGCAAATCGCCAAGCGCCTCCTTTGCTGATTTGCTGATTGCAGTATTTACGGCTTTACGGTTCATGATGAAAGCCGCCTTTATGCCGGGCTTGTAGGTGGCTGCTTCCTGTATCAGGCCAACGGTTTCCTGTGCCGCCCAGAGGTCATAGGGGCTGGGCTGGACAGGAATCAGCACGAAGTCCGCCGCCATGATGACCGAGCGGGCGAGGTCGGAGGCGCGGGGAGGGCCGTCAATCACCACATGGTCATAGCCATGGGCAATCTGTTCAATGTCGCGGTGAATTGTCGGCTTGGCCAGCGCCGTGACGGTGAAGGGAGGGGCGCTTTCCCGCTGCGACGACCAGGACACCGCCGAACCTTGCGGATCGGCGTCCAGCAGCAGAGTGCGGCCTTTTTCGGCCAGCGCGGCTGCCAGATGCACGGCCAGGGTGGTTTTGCCGACGCCGCCTTTCTGGTTGAGAAGTGCCACTATCATGTTTAATTCCGTAATGCAGTAAATACGCTTCGCAGCATTGCATGAATGCCGTATCAGCGCAATGGCTTGCGTTCGTGCTTTTTCTTGCAAAAGCCGATGAAGGCACCAGCAGGGCTTTTCAGGTCAGGCCTGCCCATGTCGTGCCACCAGGCCAGCCATTCGCTGTGCAGGGCGTAAATGTCATAACCCGGCGCGGCGGTTTTCGCATCGTGCATGGCCTCTGCGTCAATGTAGGGAACGTCTGAATCGTCCTGCAGGGCTTCGGGCTTGGCCTTGAGGCTTGAGCGGTTGTGAAAGCGGATAACGTCATCGGCCATCGTCACCGCATAGTCGGGAAAATGCCCATGCTCGGCGTCATGTTCGCAGACCTTTTTCACCAGCGCGCGGAATACCCGCTGCGGGCTGTTGGAACCGCATTTCTTCTGCAGCAGTTCCAGCCCGATTGACCACTCATCCTGCATTCCGCAGTGCTTGCGCGCCAGTTCATACATGCGGCGCTCGAAAGGCTTGCGGAGCCGGAAATAGTCGCGGTGCAGCGTCAGCACGTTCTTGCTGATGACAGAGCGGTAAACCCATTCGGACAGCGTGATTTCAAGGTCTAGCATCCGGCCATCGAACGTCTTGCGCGTGATCGTCGCATCCTCAATCAGGCCGAAAATCTTGGTTTCCTCGATGCCGCCGGTCTTGATGTTGGTTCTAACCGTTGTCCCGCGCAGGCGGGTGAGGGCGTCTGTCAGCAGGCGGTAGCCTTCGCCGCTGGTCTGGCGGTTGGTGGCCACCAGCATGTCATAGGCCTGCAGGCGCAGCTTGCGGCTTGGGGCTTCGCCCTGGTTCATCTTCGCAATCAGCTGCGAAATGCAGTAAATCAGTATGTCCTTGTCGTGGATTGTCGCCAGCCCCTTGCCGGAGGGGATGATTTCAATGACGTTGCCGTTGTGTTCATAGCGGCGCATCCGGTTATCGGGTTTGGTCGAGAGCGAGAACACCGGATGTTCCATGGAGGCCATGTCATCCTTGGGAATGGCGTCCAGCACGTCGCAGATGAACAAGTCCTGGTTGGGGTGACGCACAGGCAGCAGCGGCGTGCGGTCATCGGAATCCGCATCGTCAGCAGGAGCAAGGTCAAAAAGGGTAGGGGCTGCTATCGTCATTTCATATACGCAAGGAGAGTTTCGTCATTTCACATACACCCGCTTGCTATCGTCATTTCGTTTACACCTGAGGCGCGAGGGGAGGGGGTGCGGCCTGTGGATAACTCTAGC
>JAGREQ010000151.1 GCA_020446465.1 Novosphingobium sp.
TAGATATCCTTGATGATGATCGGAGCCAGCCCCAGGCTGAGTTCGTCGCACAGCAACACCTTGGGATTGGACATGAGC
Organism: Novosphingobium sp.; assembly: GCA_020446465.1. GTDB lineage: Bacteria > Pseudomonadota > Alphaproteobacteria > Sphingomonadales > Sphingomonadaceae > JAWKXU01. Next base: position 79 of record JAGREQ010000151.1, read on the forward strand.
GCCCGACCAATCGCTACCATCTGCTGCTGACCGCCAGAGAGCGCGGTGCCGCCATGGTGGCGACGCTCAGCCAGGATCGGGAACAACTCATAGATGGCGTCTAGATCCCATTCCTTGCCCTTGCGACCGTATCCACCAATCAGCAAGTTCTCCTCGACTGTCAGCGAAGGAAACAGTTTGCGCCCTTCCGGCACCATCGCCAGACCGGCGCGCACCAGCGCATGTGCCGGCGCCTCCCCGACCTGCTTACCGAAGAAGGTGATATTCTGGCCGGGCGTTTTCAACATGCCGGTGATCGAACGCAAAAAGGTCGATTTTCCTGCACCATTCGATCCGATGATCGCCACCGTCTCGCCGGCAAGAATCTCGAAATCTATTCCAAAGAGTGCCTGAAAATCACCGTAGAATGCTTCAAGCTTCCTGGTTGCAAGAACCTGTTCAGCCATCACCTTCGAGCCCCATGTATATCTGTTGCACTTCGGTTGATTTCATCACCTCATGCGGATCGCCTTCGGCGATTTTCTTCCCGAAATTTATTACGATCAGCCGGTCAACCACCGCCAACAACGCATGTACAATGTGCTCGATCCAAATGATCGAAACACCGCTTTTTCGGATATCCTGGATAGTCTCGACCAGTTCGTGGCATTCGTGTTCGGTCAACCCGCCAGCAATTTCGTCCAGCAACAGGAGCCTTGGCCGTGTAGCCAACGCACGCGCCATCTCCAACCGTTTGCGTTCCAGCAACGTCAGTGTGCCGGCTCGCACATTTGCCTTGTCGATCAGCCCGGTTTGCTCCAGAACGTTCGCGGCATGCTGGAAGCCTTCTTCTCGCGGCATGTCCTCGCCAAACGCAGCACCAACCAGCAGGTTTTCATAAACCGTCATCCCGACAAAAGGATGCGGTATCTGATAGGATCGTCCGATACCCATCCTGCAACGTCGCGGCGCCCGAGAAGAAGTCACTTCAATACCGGAATAATGAACCTCGCCAGCGTCCGGCTTCACGCCTCCGGCAATGATGTTGAATAGTGTGCTCTTGCCTGCGCCATTTGGACCAATGACGCCCAGCGCCTCGCCCTCCCTGACAGAGAGTGACAGATGATCTGTAACGGTCAGCGAGCCATAAGCTTTCGACACGTCAACGAGTTTGAGGATTTCCTGCATCAGGTCTCTGCCCGGATAGACAAGGGGCCGGCTGAAGCCGGCCCTGTTCTGTATCGTCTACGACAACGCTTCCATGGTACCGGCAGACGGAATATTGGAGGCAGCACCATTCTCAACGATCACAAGGTCATACATAAAGTCGCCACCCTTGCGCCACTGACCAACAACCAACGGAGTTTTTGCCACATTCGGCACAGGGCCGGACGCAAAGTTGACCGGGCCGACAATGGTGTTCATATCGGTTGCGCCAAGCGCTTCGGTCAATTTGTCTGCATTCATCGGGTCGCCCGAGCGTTTAAGTGCATCAGCAGCGACTTCGAGCAGTGCATGGGCAAAGCCGATCGGCTGTGTCCATTGGCGGCCCGTTGCCTCGGTATAACCATCTGCAAGAGCCTTTGCGTTCTGACCCGTCAGTGACGAGGTGAACGGGTGCGAAGGCGACCACCAGACTTCAGTCGAAAGGTTGTGGCCAGCATCACCAAGGGCTTCGACCGCACTCGGAAACAGCAGTGCCTTTGCCGTGGTACAAGCCTTGAGCTTCAATCCCTGCTGAGCAGCCTGATTCCAGAAAGTTGTGAAGTCGGGTGGAATGACAACCCCCGTAACGATATCGCACTCGGCACTCTTGTAGGCTGAGATTTGCGCGGAGACATCATCGGTGAGTGGCTGGAACCGGCCCGGATCTGTAATCATGTAGCCCAAATCGGCCATCGGTTTCGGCAAACCAAGTTTGGGATCACCCCAGGCGTTACCATCTGCATCATTAGGGAAAAGTCCGCCCACCTTGCCATTGGTATCCAACTGTTTCCATGCAGCCGTATAGTTTGCGATAATGTCTTCGAGCCCCCAAAAGAAATGGAAGGTATGGCGGAAACCTTTTTCAGGATTGCCGCTTCGACCGAAGAACCAGGGCTGCCATGGCGCTACGGTTGAAATGCAGGGTATGCCATTCACTTCGCACTGATCGGATACTGGATTGGTTGTTTCAGGTGTCGAAGAGACCACCATCAGGTTTACTTGATCGTCGAGGATCAGTTCCGCAGCCACGTCAGCGGCGCGGTTGGGGTTAGACTGGCTGTCCTTGACGATCAACTCCACACCATAATTGGTGCCATCAATGGTGATGCCGTCTTTGAACACAGAGTTGAAACCGCTGATGATGTAGTCATCGCTTTCGGCGAAGCCGGCAAGCGGCCCTGTTTTCGGCGTCACAAAACCAATCTTGATTACACCATCGGTGGCGCGTGCCAGACGAGTGAACCCCAGTGACGAGACCAGGGCGGCCCCGACTGCACCATTTTGCAGAAGTCTCCTGCGGGTGATCTTACCTGCATGTATTCTCATGATATCCTCCCTGGATATGAGTTAGAGTTTGCGGCCTTCAAAGGCCGATTGAAGCATTTCGCGTATTTCTTCCCGGACGAGCGGACGCGGATTGTAGTATGGATTTTTCATCGCCAGATCTGCTGCCTTGTCCAGATCGCCTTGTGTCAATCCCATTTCGGCCAATGAGAGTTTGCGTGCCGTGCGGCGCATCAGGTCGTGCAATCCCTGGATGGGTTCAACTGCGCCCAATGCCCGCGATATCGCGGCCATTGCCTGTGGCGCCGCTTCGCGATTGTAGGCGGCCGTGTAGGGCAATATGAGGCAATGCACATCCGCATGGTTCAGATCGAATGTGCCTCCAAGTGTGTGGCAAATCTTGTGATGCAACGACATCCCTACCGACCCAAGACATATCCCGGCAAGCCAGGAACCGTAGAGCGCCTTTTCGCGCGCTTCCAAGTCCGAGCCATCTGCCTTGATGCGCGGCAGGGCAGAACCCAAAGCCTTGATGCTTTCTTCTGCCATCAGGGAAATCACGGGATTGGCATCTTCAGCATAGAGCGCTTCGACCGAATGGGCGATCGCATTCATTCCGGATGGACCCGATATGAAATCCGGCAGGGTCAACGTCAACTCGGGATCATAAATCACTGTTTCCGGCAAGACCTTGGGCGAACGAAGGGTAGTTTTCTGTCCGTTTTCTGTCTGGCCCAGTATTGGGGTCATCTCTGAGCCGGCATAGGTTGTTGGCACTACAAGTTGAGGCAGATCTGTGCGATAGGCGATCGCCTTTCCCAAGCCGATTGTCGAACCTCCGCCAACAGCCAGGATACCATCGCAATTCATCTGGGCCGCCTGATGCAGCGCCGCCTCTGTTACCTGTACGGGCGTATGCATCACCGCTCCGGGGTAAAGCGCACCCAGGCGATCACCAATCATCGCCGCAAATTGTGCGCAGATCTCCGACTGATCCGCTGTCGAAATCACCAGGGCTCGCTTAATACCCAGCATTTCGAGTTCGCGCCCTACTTCGGTGCGCTTTCCCGCACCGAAGATCACACGCGATGGCAGACCCGAATAGGTGAATTGCATTGCGCCAACCTCACCGTACATAGTGGGGCGGGACTTGTGCATCCACATTGACCCAAACCGATTTCGGTTGCGTGTATTCGTGCATGGCCTCGAAGCCCATTTCGCGGCCGTAGCCGCTTTCACCGACACCGCCGAATGGCGAAGCAGGGTGCACAACCTTGTAGGAATTAATCCACACCATGCCGGCATTAATTTCGCGAGCAAACCTGTGGGCCCGGCTCAGATTCTGCGTCCACAATCCTGACCCCAGCCCGTAGATGACGGAGTTTGCCATCGCGAGCGCTTCCTCTTCGTCGGAGAACGTTGTCACAGTCACAAACGGGCCGAAAACTTCCTCCTGGCAAACTCGGTGCTTCATCTCGGCACGCACGATCGTCGGCTCGACGAAACAACCTTTCGCTAGCTGCGGATCATCAGGAACCTTGCCGCCTGTGATTATTTCGCCGCCTTCCTCAACCGCGATTTTCGCATATTCAAGAACGCGCTCCTGATGCAACCGGGAGGTAAGCGGTCCCATTTCAGTATTTGGATCCAGCGGATCTCCAAGACGAATTGACTTTGCAAGCTTCGAAAACTTGTCGATGAATTCTTCGGCCACCTTCTCGTGCACGATCACACGGCTGCCAGCGATACAAGCCTGTCCCTGATTGTGGAAGATAGCCCAGGCAGAACCGCCGATGGCAGCCGCGATGTTGGCATCGTCAAAGATGATATTTGGGCCTTTACCTCCAAGTTCCAGTTGGACTTTTTTGAGATTGCCGGAGGACGCCTGAACAATGCGCCGGCCGGTGGCAGTAGAACCGGTAAATGCGATCTTCTTGACTTCCGGATGCTCCGCAAGGCGCGCGCCGGCGGTATGCCCGTATCCAGGAACCACATTCACAACACCATCAGGAAAGCCGACTTCCTTCATGAGTTCAGCGATCCGCAATATTGACAGTGGTGTGATTTCGGATGGCTTGATGACGATAGTGTTACCGGCGGCCAGCGCCGGAGCCATTTTCCAAGCAGTGAACATCAATGCGAAGTTCCAAGGAATAATCTGGCCGACTACGCCGAGAGCTTCGCGTTGCACATAGTTGATGAAACCGGGATAAACCGGCGGCAGAAAACCCTCGACCTTGTCAGCCATGCCACCGAAATAGCGGTAACAGCGCGCGGTCCGCGGCACGTCAAGCTTCTGCGCATCGCGCACAGGATGGCCGGCGTCGAGCGCCTCAAGACGGATGAATTCTTCCGCGCGCGCCTCTATGGCATCAGCAAGCTTGAGTAACAGATGTCCGCGATCGGATGCGTCCATGCGGGACCATGTGGGGAATGCCGCCTTGGCAGCCTCGACTGCGCGATCCACATCCGCTTCACGCGCTTCGGCAATCTGACATATAGTCTCATTGTTGAACGGGTTATAGACATCGATGGTGCCGCCGTCGATCGCGTCGACAAAGTCGCCGCCGATGAATAGTTTGGTCTGGACCGGACGTGCAATTCCGGCCGTCTCAAAGGCGGGGTGAACTGTCATAATGAATATGCCTTCCTGTTCGCATGCCGACGCGCATGCGCTCCTCCCAGTATCGACGCAGTTCAAGGGCCGGTCGAACAGGCGACCGGCCCTGGATGCATCAGAACTGAACCGATACGTTGGGCGCCCTTCCCTCACGGATGAGGTCCGGCACTTTCGGAGAACCATTCTCCCAAACCAGCAGCATCGACCGCTTGGGCGAGAAACCCTGGTGGCGAATATCGGCTGGCATGCACGCCACGTCACCAGCCTTCATTGCAACAACCGCTTTGGGTCGGCCGCTTGCGCCATCCTTGATATTCCAGGTGATCTGATCCGAGAGCTGGAGGAACCATTCGCAACGGTCATTGCCATGTTCAACCGGAAGGATATACTCCTCGGTCGTCGGACAGAACAGACT
>JAGREQ010000152.1 GCA_020446465.1 Novosphingobium sp.
CTGGACAGGGGCGCTGGGCCTTGGCCTTGCGCTCGCGCTATCATCCACAGCGCTGGTTCTGCCCATTTCCGGCACCAGAACCCCTGTCGGCAGGGCGGCGCTTTCGATGCTGCTGTTCGAAGACATTGCTATCGTCCCGATCATCTTCATGCTGGGCGCCATGGCGCCTTACGCCGGGGAAAACAGCGTCGATAACCTGATGCGAACGATCTGGATGGGCGGCATTGTCATCGTCGCGATGATGGTCATCGGACGGTTCGCCCTGCCCCGACTGTTCGCACAGGCAGCGCGAACGAAAAGCCCGGAACTGTTTCTGTCAGCCAGTCTTCTGGTGGTCATCGGCGCAAGCCTTGCCACGGCGGCTGTCGGCCTTTCCCCCATTGTGGGCGCGCTTCTTGCTGGCCTGCTTATCGCGGAAACGGAATACCACACCGAAGTTGAAGGCATTACCGAACCGTTCAAGGGCCTGGCACTGGGGGTGTTCCTCATCACCGTCGGGATGGGCCTTGATCTCTGGACGATCTGGGAAAATTTCTGGATGATCGCGGCTGCCGTCGTCGGTGTCCTCTCGGTCAAGGCGCTGGTAACAAGCCTGCTGCTCCGCATCATGGGCGCGCGACGCAGCACATCGCTGGAAACGGGCATCTTGATGGCCAGCCCATCAGAAACCACGTTGATCGTGCTGGCAGCAGCATCGCAGGCCATGCTCATTCAACCTGGCACAGCGCAGTTCTGGCAAATCGTCACCGCAATCGGTCTGACAGTCACGCCTATGCTGGCCATGCTGGGGCGGCGCATAGCCCGGCGGGTGGAATCCCATGCAGGCGGCACATTGCCGCAAATCGATGAGGCGAAACCGCACGTCATCATCGTCGGTTTCGGCCGGGTGGGACAGCTTGTCGCAGATATGCTGACCATTCATGGTAAACCATACGTGGCGGTCGATTCCGATACCGATCTCATCCAGCAGATGCGCGCTGCCGGCTATCATGCGATCTTCGGTAATGCGGCCCGAATGGAAATGCTCAACCGCCTTGGTGCGGCGACGGCATCAGCCGTTGTCATGACGATGGACGAACCGATCCTTGCGCAGACGCTCACCCGGAAACTGCGGGCGAGCTATCCCGACGTGCCGATTATTGCCCGCGCGCGCGATCCGGAACATGCCGCCATTCTTTATCGCAGTGGTGCAAGCCACGCTGTTCCCGAAACGCTGGAAAGTTCGCTCCAGCTATCCGAGGCCGTTCTGGTCGATCTGGGCGTGGCGATGGGGCCAGTCATCGCCTCCATCCATGAAAAGCGCGACGAGTTTCGCGCTGAAATTCAGGAACGCGGGGAGCTGGCCCACAAACCGAAACTGCGCACGAGCACTGCCGAAAGCTGATCCGGCAGCGCCGTGTTCAGCAATCAGCCAGCAAGAACGCCGCGAACAGCCTCCAGCGCAGCCTGCGCCTTGTCACCGTCTGGTCCGCCGCCCTGGGCCATGTCAGGACGGCCACCGCCGCCCTTCCCGCCCAGAACTTCCACGCCTTTACGGACGAGATCAACCGCACTGTAACGATCGGTAAGATCATCGGTAACAGCCGCAGCAAAGGCCGCTTTCCCATCGTTGATCGCACAAATGGCCGCGACGCCCGAACCGAGCCGCTGCTTCGCTTCGTCCAGCAAGCCGCGCAAGTCCTTGGGGTTCAACCCTTCAAGAACCTGACCGCTGAACTTTACCCCGGCGATTTCCTCATCCGCTGGCCCTGTGGCCGCCCCGCCGCCGCCAAGGGCAAGCGCCTTTTTCGCATCGGCCAGTTCACGTTCCAACCGTTTGCGGTCATCCAGCAACGCCGCGACCCGGTCTGCCACGTCGTCAGGCGCGGTCTTCATGCTCGCCGCAATTGCCTTGAGCGCATCTTCGCGCCCGACAAGCCACTGACGCGCGGCCTCTGCGGTCAGTGCCTCTATCCGCCGGACACCCGATGAAACGGCGCTTTCCGACACGACGCGAAACACGCCGATGTCACCCAGCGCTCGCACATGCGTTCCGCCACAAAGCTCAACGGAAAAGGCGTCATCCGCCTGCCCAGCGCGCCCCATCGAGAGGACGCGAACTTCATCGCCGTATTTTTCCCCGAACAGAGCCATGGCCCCCGCTTCGATTGCATCATTGGGTGACATCAAACGGGTGGAGACAGGCTCATTACGGAGAATCTGGGCATTCACTTCTGCCTCGATCACGGCGATATCTTCATCGCACAGTGCAGCGGGGTGAGAGAAGTCGAACCGCAGACGTTCAGCCGCAACCATGGAGCCTTTCTGGGTGACATGGCCACCAAGCCGGTTACGCAATGCAGCATGGAGCAAGTGCGTGGCTGAATGGTTTGCGCGTATGGCGTTACGGCGCGCAAGGTCGATCTCCATGTGAACCGTCTCGCCAACGGCGATCATGCCCGAAACGATACGAGCGTGGTGGACATGCAACCGGCCCAACGGCTTTGACGTCTCGGAAACGGTAATCTTCAAGCCATCGGCGCGCGAAATAGTGCCGCTGTCGCCTGTCTGCCCGCCGCTTTCACCATAAAAGGGCGTTTGGTTGGTAAGGATGAGAACATCCGCTCCGGCATCGGCTGACTGCACTTCGGCACCGTCAACCACCAGCGCCACGACACGCCCTTCGCCGCTATTTGCGGTATAGCCTGTAAATTCAGTCGCGCCTTCGCGTTCGGCAATGTCGAACCACATCTCATCCGATGCGGCGTCGCCAGAACCCTTCCACGCAGCCCGCGCTGCAGCTTTCTGCTGCGCCATTGCTGCATCAAAGCCGCCACGATCAACGCCGATGTCACGTGCGCGCAGGGCATCTTCGGTCAAATCATAAGGGAAGCCATATGTATCGTAGAGCTTGAAGGCCGTATCACCGGGCAGTTCATCCCCGGCCTGTAGCCCCACTGTTGCCTCATCCAGCAACTTCAGGCCTTTATCCAGCGTGCGGCGGAACTGGGTTTCCTCGCGCTCCAGAACTTCGGCGATCAGCGCCTGCCCCCGCCCAAGTTCCGGGTAAGCCTGCCCCATCTCCGTCACCAATGCAGGCACGAGCCGGTGCATCAATGGCTCTTTCGCACCCAGAATATGCGCGTGCCGCATCGCCCGGCGCATGATCCGGCGCAGCACATAACCGCGCCCTTCGTTGGAGGGCAGCACGCCATCGGCCAGCAGAAAGCCGGTTGAGCGCAGATGGTCGGCAATGACCCTGTGGCTCGCCCGCTGTTCGCCCTCTGCCTTCACGCCGGTGAGGAACTCGGATTCCTCGATCAGCGCCCGGAATGTGTCGATGTCGTAATTGTCATGCACACCCTGCATGACGGCAGAAATGCGCTCCAGCCCCATGCCTGTATCGATCGAAGGGTGCGGCAGCGGGCTGCGGCTGCCGTCCGCAGCCTGATCGAACTGCATGAAGACGAGATTCCATATCTCGATAAAGCGATCACCATCTTCATCGGGCGAACCGGGCGGTCCACCTGGAATATGCGCGCCGTGATCGTAGAAAATCTCGCTACATGGTCCGCACGGCCCCGTATCACCCATCGACCAGAAATTGTCGTTCGTCGATATCCGGATGATCCGCTCTTCAGGCAGCCCGGAAATCTTGCGCCACAGGTCAAAGGCTTCGTCGTCGGTATGATAAACGGTGGCAGTCAGTTTGTCTGGCGCCAGCCCCCATTCTTTAGTCAGCAGGGTCCACGCATGGTAGATTGCCTCTTCCTTGAAGTAGTCGCCAAACGAGAAATTACCGAGCATTTCAAAGAATGTGTGGTGACGGGCAGTATATCCGACATTGTCGAGATCGTTATGCTTGCCACCAGCGCGAACGCATTTCTGCGAGCTTGTCGCCCGCGGCTGCGGGCGGGTTTCAAGCCCGGTGAACACGTTCTTGAACGGCACCATGCCGGCATTGACGAACATCAACGTCGGATCGTTGTAAGGAACAAGCGGCGCGGACTGCACGGTCTCGTGGCCATTGGCCGCGAAATATTCAAGGAATGACCGGCGGATGTCATTGGTCGAAGTCATGCCGAGCAGTTAGGCGAGCAGCAGCCGCGCGACAAGCGCATAAACTACGCCACAGTGAACGATTTACGCGATTATTGCCCTTTGCGTGCTGTCACAATCCACACTGCTGCTGGCAATGTGATGCGGCCATCTGCTTGTGGCAATTGAACTATCCACTGTCGTAGTCGAGTCTTTGCGGCATCTCTTTCAGACGGAGCCATCTCGGCAAGGACACGCGCGGCAGGGCCAATTGTAGTCAGAAAATTTTCCGCGTCGGTAACGGGATCTGACCCTTCACCCACAACGAAGTCGAAATCGACCGCTTCAAGGTTGATATTACACCATCCGGCGGCTCCCAGAATTTGGCGCACGCGGGCATCGTCCGCAAAAGCGAATGGCCCCGGGGCGTTGGGGTCTTCGGGTGGCGGGAGTTCAAGCACGCGCCCGACTTCGGAAACCCAGGCATTCAATTGCGGCGCCCGAAAACATGAAAACACAAGCTGTGCACCAACTGCTGCAACCGAATGAAAATGCGTAAATGCTGCAACAGGATCGTCGAAAAACATTACGCCATGGCGCGAAACGACAAGATCAGGCGAAAAACGATCTTCCTGCCACGTAGCTGCATCCCCGACTGTGAACCGAATATTCCGGACGCCGGAGGCGCGTTTCGTCGCTGTCGCAACAAGTTCAGACGAGATGTCGAGACCGGTTACTGACGATTCCGGGCGAGTCTGCGCGAGAGCCAGCGCCAGTTCCCCGGCACCGCAGCCAATATCGAGTATTGTCTGCCCGGGAAATGCCGCGATCCTGTCCAGTAATCTTGGTGTAAAGTTTGAAAATGCACGGTCAGTCAGGTCGAAGTTCTCGGCCCAAACCTTTCCCGTTGCGTCCTGCCAGTCTGCTTTCGTTGCCATGCCCACACAATATCGCGCCGTACCGACCTGGCAAGCATCATGGCTGGAGCAGTCCACAAACAGACAGACCGGCGCCGACCTGCCATCAGGCTGTCAGCGCCGGTCCCGTTTCTGTAAGCGCGGAGATCTTCGCGCTTCCTGAGGATCAGTCGTCGGAATCCGCGTCCACGTCCGGACCTGTCATCATCTCTTCGGCAACCTGATCGGTCCGGCCACGAATCGCAGCTTCCAGGCTGTCGCTAACTTCGGGGTTTTCCCTGAGATAGGTCTTCGCATTTTCACGTCCCTGACCGATGCGAATGCTATCGTAGCTGAACCATGACCCCGACTTTTCAACCAGCCCGGCCTTCACACCGAGGTCAAGAATCTCGCCAACCTTCGACACCCCTTCCCCATACATGATGTCGAACTCGACCTGCTTGAACGGCGGTGCGACCTTGTTCTTGACGACCTTGACCCGTGTCGCGTTGCCAACAATTTCGTCGCGGTCCTTTATCTGGCCCGTGCGGCGAATATCGAGGCGGACGGACGCATAGAACTTGAGCGCATTGCCGCCCGTCGTCGTTTCCGTGTTGCCATACATCACGCCGATTTTCATGCGCACCTGATTGATGA
>JAGREQ010000153.1:0-3533 GCA_020446465.1 Novosphingobium sp.
AACAGGATGGCGTAACCCAGGAACCCGTGGTAATGCTGACCGCCTATACCGCGCGCATGGCGCAACTGCTGGACCAGCACTGCGATATTCTGCTGGTGGGCGATTCATTGGGGCAAGTCATTTATGGCCTGCCCTCCAGCGTCCCGGTGACAATGGACATGATGGCAGCGCATGGCGCGGCGGTGGTGCGCGGCTCCTATCATTCCATGGTCGTGGTCGACATGCCTTTTGGCGCTTACGAACAATCCCCGCAGCAAGCCTATGAAAGCGCGTCGCGTCTGCTCAAGGAAACGGGCTGCGCGGCGGTAAAGCTGGAAGGCGGCGAAGTCATGGCGGAAACCGTCCATTTCCTCGTTAACCGGGGCATCCCTGTCGTCGGCCATGTCGGGCTGACCCCGCAGGCGGTTAATGTTCTGGGCGGCTACATGGCGCGCGGGCGCAACGATGCCGAAGCAGAAAAAATTGTGGCCGATGCAAAGGCGCTGGATGAAGCAGGCGCATTTGCCGTGGTGGTTGAAGGCGTCGTGGAACCCATCGCCATTGCTGTGACTGAGGCGATTTCCTGTGTTTCGATAGGAATTGGCGGGTCTGCCCAATGCGACGGGCAGGTTCTGGTAACGGAAGATCTCCTCGGCATGTTTGAGCGTGTGCCGCGTTTCGTCAAACGCTATGAAGACATGGCCGGCACCATTGAAAAGGCAGTCAGCACATATGCCAGCGAAGTGCGATCACGCGCATTTCCCGGTGTCGAACAAACATACCAGCCTCGCTAAAGTTCAGAACGGATCGATTCACAATGGCTACGCTTTTGCGTCACTATACCTTCTCGCTCGTCTTCACGGCGGTCTGTTTTCTTCTGGCGGCCTGGTATGGCTGGGGCAGCACCGGTTCTGTCACGGCAACGCTTTCGATCCTGTGGATCGTGTTTGTCCTGTCAATCCTGGAAGTATCGCTGAGCTTCGATAACGCGGTCGTCAATGCCACTGTCTTGCGTGAAATGGACCCGGTCTGGCAGCGCCGGTTCCTGACTATCGGCATTCTGATTGCCGTGTTCGGGATGCGGATTGTCTTTCCGCTGGCCATTGTCGCCATTGCTGCGGGTCTGGGGCCGCTCGATGCGATCAACCTGTCGTTGAACCAGCCACAGGAATACGAACGCATCGTGGAAAGCGCGCATATCGGCATTGCCGGATTTGGCGGTGCTTTTCTGGCGATGGTCGGGCTGACGTTCTTTTTCGATGAGGACAAGAACGTCCACTGGATCGACATAGTCGAACGGAACATCGCGCGATTTTCGACGGTGCCAGCCGTGGAAATCGGCCTTGTCCTCCTGCTCGTCGTCCTTGTGGGGAGCGCCCTGCCCCCCGACGATGCATTTACCTTTCTCACCTCCGCCATATTTGGCTTGCTCGCATTTATCACCGTTCACGCAATGGGCGCGATGATCGAACAGCGTGAGGAGAAGAAACGCCTATCTGGCCAGATTGTGCGCTCCGGGCTTGGCGGGTTTCTTTATCTCGAAGTGCTCGACGCCTCATTCAGCTTCGATGGCGTGATCGGGGCATTTGCGCTGTCCAACAACATGATCGTCATTGCGCTTGGTCTTTCGGTCGGTGCAATGTTTGTCCGTTCGATGACCATTCACCTCGTGCAGGCCGGCACGCTGGCACAATATCGCTATCTGGAACACGGCGCATTCTGGGCAATCATTGCACTCGGTATCATCATGCTCGTTTCAGCACTGTGGCATATTCCCGAAACGATCACCGGGTTGATCGGTGCGATCATGATCGGACTGTCGTTCTGGTGGTCAGTCCGCCACAATCGCGCGGTTGCAAACGGGAACGCCGCTCCCAGCTAATCAGTATGGGCGCGCAGGTGCGTGGCGATAAAGGCCGACACGATCATCTGTCCGAAGTGATAAGTCAGCAACGGGATCAGCACGATCCCGGCCACATCGTGCGCGAACAGCACAGTTGCAAGAGGCGCGCCCATCGCGATGGATTTTTGCGCGCCGGCATAAAGAAATGCGATCCTGTCCTGACGCGTGAGGCGCAACAGGCCCGAGGCGAGCCATGCCCCGGTAAAGGCAAAGAGCAGCATGGCCATTGCAGCAATCAGCAGAACCGCCCAATCGGATGGTGCGATCCGGCTCCACACCCCCTCCACCACAGCACCGGAGAATGCGACATAAACCGCAATGCCGATTGATCCGCGATCAACCAGCGAGACCAATGATTTATGACCGGCAACCCATCCAAACAGCCAACGCTGGCAAACTTGGCCTAAAACAAATGGCAGCAGCAGGATCGTAAAGACCTTGATCAGCGCATCTGTGCCAAGCGCAACATCGCCGCTGCCAGCCAGTGCAGAAAATAGCGGGGCTGAAATGAAAACACCCGCCACGTTCAACAAAGCCGCCGCCACGACAGACACCGCGACATTGCCACCGGCGAGTGAACTGTATGCGGTTGCCGATTGCACTGTGGACGGCAGAACCCCGAGATAAAGAAAGCCGAGCGCCAGCAAAGGCGGCAGGAACAGGGCCGTCAGTTGCATGGCAACCCAGCCAAAGCCTGTCATGGCGATAAATACAAACAGCCCAAGCGGCACCAGCAATCGCCAGTTGGCAATGCCGCGCACCACTTCCTGCCGTGGCAGGCGCACTCCGTTGAGGAAGAACAGCAGGAAAACCGCGCTGCTGGCAATCGTCTGTGCAACCGCTTTGCTATCGCCCTGCACAGGGATGATAGTCGCCAGAATCAGTGCCGCCGCGATAATGCGAACCAGCGGATCAATGCGTCCAACAATTCGCTGTATCATGGCAACCAGTGAGTCATGGTCGCGAGGGTAATATGTGACATTTATGCTGCACCCTTCGCAGAAGAATCAACGATTGGGCGCTCCATGCGCCATCACGCTTGCAGAGCGCAACATCAACCGACATAACAATCTCCAGAAGTTGGGAGAGGAGGAAGGGTGGCCTTGGTGCCGCCCTTTCTTTTGTCCACCGTTCAGGCGTGAAGCAAGGACGCCCCCCTTTCGTCAGTGCGATCGCATCGAGTCAGCCGGAAATTGCCCTGGCCTTGGCGAGCAGGCTGGCAGCGTCCTGCCCCTTCCCCGCCACCTTCAAGGCCGCTGCATAACTGCGTATTGCAACGCCATTTTGCGGAGCCAGGGCATAAGCGTGAGCCGTATTCTGCAGCGCAACCACCTTGTCGCCCGCTTTCAATTCAGCGTCCGCCGCAAAGGCAAGTGCCGCGGGTGCCTGTGCCGTCGCTGGCTGACGCAAGGCATGCCGCGCCAGCGCGAGCGCACGCTTCCAGTCTCCCCCCTCGCCGACCAGCCTGGCAAGCGCCATTGCAGCGTTGCCATCCAGTGGATGCTGCACGACATAACGCGCCAGCATAACCTCGGCCAGATCGGCGCGATCCTCCGCCATGGCCGCAGTGACCATGCGATCAAGCAGATATGATGAAAGGTGGACTTTTGCGGCTTTGCTGTAATGGGCCAGTGCGACACCAGGTCGGCCA
>JAGREQ010000153.1:3567-5569 GCA_020446465.1 Novosphingobium sp.
CACCAGCAAGAATATGGACATTTGCGGAACCGGGAAAATCGCGCGTAAGCTGTGCGCCGATCATTACCGCGTGAGCCGGGTTCCCATCGGCAATCAAGGCTCGCACATAAGGCATGAAGCGGTCACCAGCATTGGGGTTATCGCGCCACCGTCCTTCCAGAACCGACAAAGGGACATTCTGTTCGAACGCCGTAAAAGTCGCGCGGTTGCTGGGCATGTCGTGCATCATGGCGTCGAGCAGCGGTGCAGCATTTGCACGATCATTCTGTGCCTCATAAGAGCGCGCAACCAGCATGCGGAGATAAGGCGACACTTCACCTTGCAAGGCTGTCTTGCCAAACCGTCTCGTTATTTCAGCCCATGCCCCATCGGCACTGAGGATGTGCGCAAGCAGGTTGCGGGCTTCATCATTATCGGGCTGCAAACGGACCAACGTTTCGGCCGCTTTTCTGGCAGAGGCAAGGTTCCCGGCCTTCAGTTCCAGAACGCCGGTCAACATCAGCCCGGCAGGTTCTTCTGCATAGGCATCGCCGGTTCGCATCAACAACCGTCGCGCAAGGTCGTAATGTCCGCCCCGTGTCGCAAGAATGGCCTGCAACCAGTAAGCACGCGGGTCACGCCCGTCGATTTGCACCATCCTGCGGGCGACAAGCAGCATAGTCTTCGCACGGCCAATTTCGCCAAGCGTCGCAGCATATTCGTAAAGCGCGCTCAAATCTTCGGGCGCCTGCACGACTGCAGAGGCGAACAATGGCAGCGATGCCACCGGCCCCACGCTGTCACGAATAAGCTGCCCGCGCATGACAAGGGCTGCCGGATCTTTGGGGTCAAGCGCAAGCGCATATTCAGAGGCGTTGATCGCCTGCAACTGTTCACCGCCGCGATAGCGCAGCCGTGCAATATCAACCCATAGCTGGGAACTGCGCGGCATATAGCGCAAGGCCTTGTCGAATGCGGCGCCGGCTTGTGGCAGGTTTCCCTGTTCGATTTCCAGCCGTCCAAGCATCTGGAACCCGGTGCCCCTGTCGGGCACAGCGAAATCTTCCGGCTCCAGCCATTTTCGCGCCTGTTGCACATCCTCCTGCAACAAGGCAGCTTCGCCCATCAATGCAGCGACATCATGGGCGCTCGCACCTTGGCGCAACGCCTCGCGCAAGGCGACTTCGGCGCCGATACCATCGCCGTTCTGCAGCGCCTTGCGCGCATCGGCTATCTTGCCGTCAGAGCCTGCCAAAGCGGGCCACGCGGCAAGCGCCACCGCAATGACTGCGGCGATAAAGCCCGACCGCAGCACCCGCCGCAGCAGACCCAGATCAGGCATGAAGGTCATACTGTTTGAGCAGGTCATATAGCGTCGGGCGGCTGATCCCCAGCAACTTGGCGGTGTTGGAGATATTGCCCTCGCTCCGGGCCAGCGCATGACGAATGACCTTGCGGTCTGTCGCTTCGCGCGCCGCTTTCAGGTTGAGAGGCTGCGCGTCTTCATCATCCTCGCCAGTAAGGTCGAGGTCGGCCGCGTGAACGAGCTTGTCATCGGCCATGATGACGGCGCGTTTCACCCGGTTTTCCAGTTCGCGCACATTTCCGGGCCAGCCCCAGGCATCAATGGCGGCCAGTGCATCGGCATCAAAACCCTTTACAGCCGGATTCATCTCAGCCGAAAAACGCTTCAGGAACGCTTTCGCCAGCAGAGTGGTATCGCCGGGGCGTTCCGAAAGGGCCGGAATCTTCACAACAATTTCGGCGAGCCGGTAAAACAGATCCTCACGAAAACGACCATCTGCAATCATCGCTTCAAGGTTCTGGTGCGTGGCGCAAACGATCCGCGTATCGACGTCAATGGACTTGCGCCCGCCAATGCGTTCGATTGTGCGCTCCTGCAAGAAACGCAGCAATTTGACTTGCAACGGCAGAGGGATATCGCCCACTTCGTCAAGGAACAGCGTGCCGCCATCAGCTTGTTCGATCTTGCCTTCGGTGGTCTTGATCGCACCCGTGAATG
>JAGREQ010000154.1 GCA_020446465.1 Novosphingobium sp.
ACCTGTGTGGACACTGGTTCCGGCTCCAGCCCCAGTTTTTCCGCCACGTATTCTTCAACCGCCGGGTTGATATTGGCGAATGTGCCGACCGCGCCGGAAATGGCGCATGTGGCGATTTCTGCGCGGGCTGCGACGAGCCGCGTGCGACAGCGCGAAAACTCCGCATAGGCTTGCGCCAGCTTCAGCCCGAAAGTGGTCGGTTCGGCATGAATGCCGTGGCTGCGGCCAATTGTCGGGGTGTATTTATGCTCTTGCGCGCGGCGTTTGATTGCCGCGAGCAGATCGTCAAGATCAGCAAGGAGAATATCGCTCGCCCGCGCAAGCTGAACGGCAAGCGTCGTATCGAGAACGTCGGAGCTGGTCATGCCCTGATGCATGAACCGCGCTTCATCGCCTACTTGTTCGGCAACCCAGGTGAGAAAGGCGATAACGTCATGCTTGGTTACGGCCTCGATCGCGTCGATTGCCTCGACGTCGATTTTCGGGTTGGTTGCCCACCAGTCCCACAGCGCCTTTGCGGCGCTTTCCGGTACGACACCAAGTTCGCCCAGCTTTTGCGTGGCGTGTGCTTCGATTTCGAACCAGATGCGGAACTTCGCTTCAGGCTCCCAGATCGCTGTCATGGCGGGGCGGGCGTAACGGGGGACCATGTTTAACTCCGAAAGCAAATTGATGTGGTTGTTCGTATCGCGCACAGATTCGGTGGCGGTTGCCCGCGCCGCTACGAGGCGGGGCGCTTCAGATCAAGCCCTTGGCCCGTAACGACACGTATCCTTCGCGTCCGATGATGATGTGATCGTGCACTGTGATGCCCATCAACCGGCCTGCTTCTGCAATGCGATTGGTGATCTGGGTATCGGCGCGGCTGGGCTGCGGGGAACCGGAAGGATGGTTGTGGACCAGTATCAGCGCCGCAGCGCCCAGTTCCAGCCCCCGGCGGATTACTTCGCGCGGGTGGATCGCGGCTTCGTCCAGTGACCCATCGCCAACGTGTTCATCGTGAATAAGGACATTCTGGGCATTGAGATAGAGCACGCGGACCCGTTCCACGGTAAGGTGGGCCATATCGATATGGAGATAATCGATCAGCGCTTGCCAACTGCCCAGAACAGGCTTTTCGCGCACTTCCTGCTGGGCCATCCGGCGTGCTGCCAGTGCCACGATCTTGAGCGCGGCTGCGCTCGTTTCACCCATCCCGACATGATTTTCGAGCGCCTTGCGGTCAGCATTGAAGATTCCGGGCAGGCTGCCAAAGCGTTTCATCAAGGAATGGGCGAGCGGTTTTACGTCGCGCCGTGGAATGGCCGTCATCAGCAAGTATTCCACGATTTCATGGTCCGCCAATGCGCCTGATCCGCCATCCAGCAGGCGTTTGCGCAAGCGTGCGCGATGGCCGGCGCTGTCCGGCTGCGTTGCGGTTGCTTTCGTGGCAAGGCCCGGAAGCTGGTCCTGTTCAGGTTTCTGAGAGGTGTCGTCTGCCAAGTGGCAACTTCCCGGAAGATTGTGCGTTCGTTGTCTAACGCATTGCCTTTGCAATGGTCCGGGCGCAAGTGGGAGCATGATGGAACAGCAGGACGAAGCGATTGAAGAGCAGGATGCCGCCGCTGGCGATGTCGCTGCTTATCCTTCGCCCGGTTCGTTCTGGCGCAAGGCCATTCTCGCGCTCGCCATCGTACTGGGTCTGTTGGCGCTTGTTGCGTGGCTTTCGCGTGAGCGCATCGCTGACAACATCGTTGCGTCCCAATTGGCGAGTTATGGCATCCCGGCGACATACAAGATTGAATCTGTGGGGCCGCAGGAACAGGTTTTGCGCGATGTCGTGATTGGCGACAAGCAAAGCCCCGATGCCACGATTGAACGGGTGGCAATTACTATCCGCTGGCGTCTGGGCATACCTGCAATATCCCGCGTCGCGCTGTTACGGCCACGGATATATGGCACTTTCCACAAGGGCGCGCTGAGTTTCGGCACGCTGGACCCGCTGCTTTTCGATCAGTCCAGTTCAGAGCCGCCTACTTTGCCCGATATGGACCTGCAACTTGTTGATGGGCGCGGCCTCCTGACAACTGATTTCGGCCCGATCGGCTTGAAGGCGGAGGGTAGCGGCAATCTGCAAAACGGGTTCAAGGGCATTTTGGCCGCCAATGCGCCGCAATTGCTGGGTCACGGTTGCAAGGTGGGTCGGGCAACGCTTTATGGCGAAGTTTCCGTGTCCGGACACCAGCCGCAATTTTCAGGCCCGTTGCGGCTTGGAACCCTGTCCTGCCCGACGCAGGGAGTATTGGCGAAGGATGCCGGTTTTGATCTTGGTGTCACCGGCGGGCGAAAACTCGATAGCTTAGAGGCAACACTGAAAGGCGGCTCTGGAAGTCTGGCATACGATAGCCTTGCTGCTGCCGGGCTTCAGGCAAGCGCCAACGCCACATGGCGCAAGGGGGCGCTGACCGCACGCTATGATGCAGTGGTGCGCGGTGTGCAGTCCGGCCCGGCGCAAGTTGCGTTGCTGACCGGCAAGGGCAGTGTGCGCGGGCGCAATGGCCTCACACGACTGGAATGGGAAGCTGACTGGCAGGGCAATGGCGTCAGGCTGGGGGACAATCTGGCGGCAAGCCTTCGCGCTATGGAAAAATCGAGCGAAGATACTTTGCTTGCGCCCATGATTGAACGCATACGACAAGGACTGGAGCGCGAAGGACGCGGCAGCACCTTTGCTGGCCAGACGACTATTCGCAAGACGCCCGATGGGCTTTCGGTCATCATGCCGCAAGCGACGTTGCGCGGTGGGACAGGGGCATCCCTCGTCAGCATCTCGCGGCTTCAGTTTGCATCATTGGCGAATCGGCCCACCAGCCTTTCGGGTAATTTCACGACTGGAGGGTTGGGGCTGCCTGCGATCAACGGACGCATTCAGCGTGAGCCGGACGGGCGCGTGACTTTTCGTGGGATGATGGCCGAATACCGGGCAGGCGGCGGCGCGTTGCGCTTGCCAGAGTTTGTCGCGATGCGCCTGCCCGATGGCAATATCGGCTTTGCCGGTGCTGTCCATGCAAGCGGGGCCTTGCCGGGCGGATTTGCCGATGGGCTTGTCGTGCCGATTGATGGCAACTGGACAGCGAATGGCGGACTATCGTTATGGCGTAAGTGTCTGGACATCGGTTTTGACAAACTGGTTCTGTCCGGCCTGACACTCGATCGTCGCAGATTGCAGCTCTGCCCTCCGCGAGGCGAAGCCATCGTGCGTAGTGACAAGAATGGTTTTCGCATGGCTGCGGGCACGCCGGGGCTTGATCTTGTCGGCAGTATCGGCGGAAGCCCGCTTGCCATTCGCAGCGGCGCAATGGGCTTTTCATGGCCTGGGATTGTGGCTGCGCGTGATCTTGATGTGACACTCGGCCCGGCTGAAACGGCAACGCATTTCAAACTGGCGGACCTTCGCGGAACCGTGCGGCAAGGTCTGACTGGCCGCTTTTCAGGCGCGGACTTCAGCCTGTATCAGGTGCCGATAGATGTGCGCGAGGCGGCAGGCGCATGGGAATATGCGAACGGGCAACTCAGCCTTCGGGACGTGTCTTTCCGTGCTGAGGATCGGGAAACGCTTGACCGGTTTGAACCGATGCAGGCGCAAGGCGCAACACTCTCCCTGCTGGACGGCATTGTAACGGCCAACGCTCCGATAGTTGAACCCAGGTCCGGGCGGTCTGTGCTGGATGTTGCGATTCGCCATGACCTCAACTCTGGCGCGGGAAATGCAGACTTGCGGGTGCCGGGCATTCGATTCGATACTGCTCTTCAGCCTGATATGCTGACTGCGCTCGCTCTGGGTGTCATTGCGAATGCCGACGGGGTGATTTCCGGCGATGGTCACATCGGATGGGACGCGAACGGTGTCACCAGCACAGGCAAGTTCACTACGGACAAGTTCGATTTTGCTGCGGCTTTCGGCCCTGTTCGCGGCCTGTCAGGGGCAATCAGGTTCACCGACCTGCTGGGGCTGACCACTGCACCAAACCAGAGCTTTACCGTTGCTAGCATCAATCCGGGGATCGAAGTCGAAAACGGCATTTTCAATTACGAGATTCAACCCGGTTACGTGTTTCAGGTTCTGGGGGCGGATTGGCCGTTCATGGATGGGACGTTGCATCTGGAACCGTCACGAATGGTGCTGGGGGCAGAGGAAGTTCGCCACTTCACGCTGTCTGTCAGTGGGCTTGATGCGGCAGTGTTCGTGCAGCGGATGGAGCTTGGCAATATCATGGCGACCGGAAAGTTCGACGGTCGCCTGCCGCTTGTTTTTGATGAAAATGGTGGCCGGATCGAGGGCGGGGCGCTGACATCCCGTCCACCGGGCGGGAACATCTCCTATGTCGGGGAACTGACTTACAAGGACTTGTCCGCAATGGGCAATTTTGCATTCGATGCGCTCAAGTCCATCGATTACAAGGCAATGCAAATCGATATGGATGGATCACTGGCAGGCGAAATCATAACGCGGGTGAACTTTGACGGGCTGAGCCAGGGGCAACTTGCCAGCAAGAATTTCCTGACCCGGCAAGTCGCCAAACTGCCGATCAGGTTTGTTCTCAACATTCGTGCACCGTTCTTCAGTCTGTTCGGTTCGTTCAAGTCGCTTTACGATCCGACGCTGGTTGCCGATCCGGTGTCGCTTGGCCTGATTGACCTCAAAACTTCTGCACCTGCAGTCCGTTCAGCGTCCAGTCACAGTGGGAATGCGAAAAACGCCCATGGATTGACCACTGATCACGCTGCTGCAACAACGCCTGCTATTCAGGGAAGGCAACAGTGATGATGATGTTGAAACTGCGGACGAGGTGGGCCGCAACGATGCTGCTGTCGGGCGCGATTGCCTGTTCGGGTTGTGTTTCGGTCTCTGCACCGGACAAACCGATCGTGATCGAGCTTAACATCAACATCAAACAGGAAGTTGTCTATAAACTGGACAAAGGGGTCCAGGATATGATCCAGGAAAACTCGGAGATTTTCTGATGGTTGCGCATAGTGTTTCCCGCTCTCTAGGCCTTGCGGCATTGCTGGCCGTGGCGTTCGTGCCTGCCAGCGCGATGGCTGCGCGCGATCCGGCTTATGCTGCTGCCCGCTCAGCCGGTCAGATTGGCGAAAAACCCGACGGATACCTTGGTGTTGTTAGCGGCGGTGGCTCTGTTTCCTCCATTGTGGACGACATCAATATCAAGCGCCGGGCCGCTTATACACAGGAAGCGCGCACGCAATCGGTGACTGTCGATCAGGTCGCTTTTGTCGCCGGGTGCCGTAACATTCTGCGAACCGTCGCTGGCGAGAAATATCAGGCGCCCGACGGTAGCTGGATGACCCGGACAAGCGCGCCGCCTGTGCGCGACAGCCGTTGTCCCTGACCGAAAGTAAAATCGTATATTGAAGGAAATCCCTTGTGTCGCTGTGCGATGCAGGGGATTTTTTATGTGCAATTGCGAAATGGCCCTGTCACGCGGTTGACTCGCGATTACCCCCCGCCTAAGGGGGCGGCGCCCTTGGCG
>JAGREQ010000155.1 GCA_020446465.1 Novosphingobium sp.
GGCGCGGACTATGCCCGCCCACAGTATAAGGCGGCAAGCCCCGCTTCCATGCCTACTGCAAGACAAGCCGCCAAAGTGGACAGGCCCGCACTTGTTGCAGTCGCACCGACGGTGAGCGACTGGCAAGTGCAGCTTGGCGCGTTTTCCGTGGCGGGCAATGCGGATCGTTTGTGGAGCGAGCTTTCCGGCACAGCCGCGCTTTCTGGTAAACAGAAAGTCCTCCGACCGGCGGGACGGCTCACAAAGTTGCTGGCGAGCGGGTTTGCCAGCAAGGCAGAGGCGGACTCTGCCTGTGCCGCGCTGAAACGGTCCGGGCAAAGCTGCCTCGTCACCCGATAGCAACCGCAGAATCGATCGCGCGTTCACCTGAAAATGTCGATGGACCGCAAACCTTAGTCCAGCTAGCCCCCCGATGTGACGGACGGGGAATCACCAGCGGGCAATGCGCCGCACGCCAATGGGCGGATCGTTTCGCTCGATTATGTGCGCGGCGTGGCCGTGCTCGGCATCCTGTTTGCCAACATTGTCGCATTTTCGCAGCCCATGCTGGCGACAGTCTGGCCCGGAGCACTGCCCCATACGATGAGCCGCGCTGACGAGGCGGTCTGGCTGTTCCAATACCTGTTCATTGACGGAAAAATGCGTGGGCTGTTCACGCTCCTATTCGGGGCGGGGATGGTGCTGTTTGTTGATGGCAAGGGTGCATGGCTGCAAGTGCGGCGCCTGTTCTGGCTCGCGCTGTTTGGTCTTGCCCATTTCTTCCTTCTGTTCCGGGGCGATATCCTGTTTACCTACGCCCTGTGCGGAATGGTCGCTCTGCCCTGGGTGCGACTGGGGGCGCGGCAGTTGCTGGTGGCAGGGGCGCTTGTCTATGCGATTGGTGCGCTGTTTTCAGCGGCGATAGACCTTCCCCGCCTTTCTATTGAAGGGCAGGTTCTGGCCGCTTGCCCGGCACAGGTCGAATGCCTGACAGCGCCGCATGAACAGGCCTATTGGGAAGCGGTTGACGAGACCCGCGCGCGCATGGTTGCCGAAACCGATGCGATGCAAAGCGGGTTTCAGACGATAGTGCGCTACACTTGGCAGGCCCATCGCTGGGAGCCATTGGAGGGCGTTGTTCTTGGCCTGTTTGAAACTGTGCCGCTGATGCTGCTGGGCATGGGACTGATGCGCGCCGGGTTCTTCGCTGGCCGGTATCGCGGGCGCACGCTGGCGGTCTGGGGTCTTGGCGCCATGGCATTGGGCGTGCTTGCTACCCTGCCGCTTGCGCTGTGGGTGCGGGATGCAGGCTATCCGCTCTATCGGGCAAGTTTCGCATTCCTGGGGCCAGCACAATTGCTGCGCCTGCCCACAATTCTGGGGATGGCCACCTGCCTGGTAGCACTGTCATCGTCTGGCGCGCGCGGCTGGCTGCGGGAGCGGCTGGTGGCTGCGGGACGCATGGCTTTCAGCAATTACCTCGGCACGTCGTTGCTGATGGCCTTCCTGTTCCAGGGCTGGGGCCTTGGCCGGTTTGGCGAGCCTGATCGCGTTGACATGCTGCGCTATGTTCTGGGAGGCTGGATTGCGATGCTGGCCTGGTCAAAACCATGGCTCGCCCGGTTCCGCTATGGCCCGCTCGAATGGCTGTGGCGCTGCCTTGTTTATGGCCGGATTTTCCCGTTGCGTCGGTGAGGGTTGTTATTGCAATCAATTCGCATTATATGATTCGCAGAGGCTTGAGGAATTTTGCATGTATCTCTGCATCTGCAATGCCATCAGGGAAGATGATTTCCGCCAACTTGCGCGGCGCTGCACCGGCTCGGCTGAAGACATTTACGCAAAGCTCGGCAAGACGCCGATTTGCGGCCAGTGCCTTGATGAAGCTGAAGGCCTGCTTCATGCCATACGTGAAACAGATGCGTTGCTGGAACGCGTTCTGGCGGGCTGATCGCCCTGTCACCGATTAACCCAAAATCCTGAAATCGCGGCCCTTGCCCTTGTCTGTGCGCGGGCAAGGGCGCATAGTTCGTGCAACGGTAAATCCCAACGCAGTAGCTGGCACCCATGAAAGGCGATCCCAAAGTCATCGAATTTCTGAACAAGGCCCTCACCAACGAACTGACCGCGATCAACCAGTACTGGTTGCACTACCGCGTGTTGAAGGATTGGGGGATTACCCGTCTTGCCGAATACGAACGACACGAATCCATTGACGAGATGAAACATGCCGATGTTCTGGCAGAACGTATCCTGTTCCTGAACGGGCTGCCGAACTTTCAGGCAATCCACAAGCTGAAGGTGGGCGAAACAGTCGATGAAATCCTCAAGGCTGATCTTGCCGTAGAGGAAGAGGCTATCCCGCTGCTGCGCGATGCGATTCAATACTGCGAAGGTGTGCGCGATTATGTCAGCCGCGAGATATTCGAGCGGATTCTGGAAAGCGAGGAAGAGCACGTCGATTTCCTCGAAACCCAGTTCGACATGATCGAACGCATGGGGCTGGAAAACTATGTCCAGTTGCAAAGCCAGCCCGCGGGCGAGGGCGACTAGGCGGATCAGACATGGCAGTCGAACCTTACAAGACAACGCCGGTCTTCGATCAGGACAGTCTGCCCGACGCGCTGCGAAACGAACATAACACCAAGGATGGTGTGTGGGGCCTACTGCGCGTATTGGAAGGTGAAGTGAGGCTCGTATTCGCAGATCCGGCGCGTGTGGTGCAGGTCATGCCCGACAAGCCTGCCGAAATACCGCCGCAAAGCGTTCATCATGTTGAACTGACGGGACCAATGCGGATGCAAGTGGAGTTCTATCGGCAGCCGCCATTGGACTGACCGCGATCGGACATCCGGCAAAGGAGGAATACGATGCGATTAACAGCCACACTGGCCGCAACAGTGATCACCCTTTCACCGCTTGCCGCAAACCCTGCATTCGCGCAGGCGGGCGCGGGTGGCATTGTTATTCCGGGCGATTTGTGCGGCGCGCTGGCGGTTGAATCTGCCATGCCGCTGGCTGGAAACTGGATTGCGGTCAATCGCACCGGGGGCGGCACCGTTGGCCCGTTCGGCTTTGCGCTGACCAAGAAGCCGACCGAAAACCTCACGCTCGAACATTCCGGCAATGGTGTGCTGACCTTCCTTGGTAGCAATGATCTGGGCAAGCAACGGCTTGACATGCAGCCAATGGCGACGGCTGAAAGCCTGCCCGACAGGTTCAATATCCGCACGCTCAAAGGCAAGATCGAAGAAGTGAACGTCAAGGCGTTGTTGCCGTGTGCGTGGCAGAATATGCCCGGTTACAAGGGATATATCGACTATCCCTTGCAAGGCGCGGGGCAGATGCGGATGACAGTGATGCTGAACTTCCCCAGCCAGCAGGCCGGGTTTGGTCTTCTGCATTTTACGGGCAACATGATGGGCAACCCCATTGACGTATGGCGTTATGTCACTGTCACACGCAGCAAGGGCGGCTCCATCGGCTGCAATCCTTTCGACCCTGTCTGCGCCATGGCGATTGCCTGCAAGGCCGAAGAATTGAAGGCGAAGGAAGGAAAACCTGCCGATCTCGCCAAGTGCGAGGATAGCTGACGGCACGCTGCCGGGCGGTCTTTATTCCCTGATTCGCGACAACATGGGCGGACCGAACCTGCCAATCGGCCAGTTGTGCCACGGGCGCGCACATCCGTTTGCATCGTTCACCCAGCAAACGGTTCATCGCAAGACCGGCCCAAGTTACCTGCACAACCAGAGGTGGAAACAGACTTGTTCATGTGGCAGAAAGGTTGGCGTGAACACGCAGCAATCCCATGGCCAACAAGAGCAGACTTAGTGTCGCACCACAATTTTATCGAGATGAATGGCTCCAGCAGCCGGAAACGCTTGTGAGCAGGCGGTCGGTCGGGGAGTCAAGAACATGCAGGGCCTGACAAATCTGGATTGAAGGAGTATCATAATGAGTGTCTTTACCATGAGGCAGGGGGCCGTTGCCCTCATCGCCATGCTCGCCGTAACAGCGCCGGGCGCCTTGACCGCGCAGGAGCAGGCACCAGCTGAAGGCGGGATTCTGACAACGGTTTACGGCGCGGCCCCGGCCGACCTCGCCGGAATGCCGGATGGACCTGAGATCGAAGGTTTCATTTCCGCGCGCAGCGATGATCGTTTGCAAGTCACAAGCGAAAACGGCGCCAGCACCGTGATTGCCATCAGCCAGGGCACAAAGATCAAGTCCAGCGGCGGCTTTCTGGGGCTGAGCACCAATAAACTTGCCGCAGATTCGCTGCTCAACGGGTTGCCGGTAACGGTCAAGACCGTGCAGTGGGGTTCTGCTCTGGTCGCAAGCCAGATCGACCTGAAGAGCAAGGATCTGAAAACCGCCGCCATGATTCGCAACGGCACCGCGCAAGGCTTTGCCGAGCAGACAGCCGCGACAGAAGCACTGCGTGGCCGCATGGGTGACATTGATAAATACAACATCAAGGGCACGACGAACGTTTACTTCAACACTGGCAAGTGGAACCTTTCGTCGGGTGCCGAAGCTGACCTTTGTGCCGCAGCGGCGCAGGCGGAATCGATGGATAACGCCCTGCTGTTGGTCGTCGGTTACACGGATTCGGTCGGTAGCCAGGAATATAACCAGGTTCTCAGTGAGCGCCGCGCTGGCCGGGTCGTCAACCACCTGCAGCAGGCCTGCGGCTGGAAGCCCTGGCGTATGCTGACCCCCACTGGCATGGCTGAGGCTGATCCGCTGGCGGACAACTCCACACCGGAAGGCAAGGCACAGAATCGTCGCGTTTCCGTGAATATCCTCGTCAGCAAGAGCGTCGACGGGATCTGATCGCGTGGCGGGGTGGGCTGCGGCCCACCCCCAATTGCCTGGCCTTAATCCTTGCTGGCGTAGGGGTTCTTTGCGCTTCGCAGCGTAAGCCGGATGGGCACGGCATCAAAACCCAGTTCCCGACGCAGGCCGTTCACCAGATAGCGGCGATAGCTTTCCGGCACCTGATCCAGCCGTGATCCGAACACCACGAAGCTGGGCGGGCGGGTCTTGATCTGGGTGATATAGCGCATCTTGATCCGTCTGCCGCCCGGCGCTGGGGGCGGATTGGCGGTCAGCGCATCGTCGAACCAGCGGTTGAGTGCGGCGGTTGGCACGCGCCTGCTCCACGCTTCGCGAATCTGGAAGGCCGCACCCAGCATCGCATCCAGCCCTTTGCCCGTGCGGGCGGAAACGGAAATGAGTGGAACCCCGCGCACTTGCGCCAGGCCTTCGTTCAACGCCTCGCGTATGCCGTTGAACAGCGCGCTGGCGTCTTCGGCCACGTCCCACTTGTTGATTGCCACGATCAGCGCGCGGCCTTCTTCCAGCACATGCGCGGCGATCTTCAAATCCTGATGTTCCAGCCCCTTGGTCGCGTCGAGCAGCAGCACGACGACCTCGGCAAAGTCGATGGCGCGCCGGGCATCGGCGACCGAAAGCTTTTCCAGCTTTTCGGTAACGCGCGCCTTTTTACGCATCCCGGCTGTGTCGATCAG
>JAGREQ010000156.1 GCA_020446465.1 Novosphingobium sp.
GACCAAGCATCCCAAACGTCTCGACCGTGAATTCGGGCGCAAGCGTTGGGGCGATGAAGCCTATGCCCGTGAGGAACTGGTTGCAGAACTGGGTGCGGCCTTCCTGTGCGCCGATCTTGCCCTGACACCCGAGCCCGGCACAGATCATGCGGCCTATATCCAAAGCTGGCTGAAAGTCCTGAAGGACGACAAGCGCGCGATCTTTTCCGCAGCAGCACACGCACAGCGCGCCGCCGATTTTCTGCATTCCAAGCAAGCTGAAACGGAGACAGCCGCCGCGTAGGCGGCGGCTGTGCCTTTAGGCTTCGTCATCCGCCAAGGCACGGCTCAGGGTTGCCGCTGATACACCGAACAGGCGCGCCATCGCCGCTATGGTCTGGTCGCCGTCATCGATCAGCGCACGAGCATGCGCGATCTGGGCTGCGTTGAGCTTGCGCGGTCGGCCCACATGCACACCGCGCCGCTTGGCCGCCGCCATGCCCGCCCTTGTGCGTTCGCGGATTTGTTCGCGTTCAAACTCCGCGAATACCGCCAATTGGCCGTAGAGCATCCGCCCTATTGACGTGGTGGTGTCAATGCCCTGCGTCACCGCCACGAAATCCACGCCGCGCTTTCGAAGATCGTCCAACAGCAACAGCAGGTGAATCGTGGATCGGCCCAGCCGATCCAGCTTCCACACCACCAACGTATCCCCTGGCTTGAGCGCGTCCAGCAGTTCATCCAGCCCTTTGCGCTTGGTGATCGCACCCGACACCCCGTGATCGCCATAGATCACTTCACAGCCTTCCCGCGTCAGCGCATCGAGCTGCAAAGCTTCCGTTTGTTCATGATCCGATACCCGCACATAACCGATCTTCATAGGAGAAGTCTGGGCTGCGCGGGCAAGGGCCGCCAAGGATTATCGCCCTGATCGGCCAAGCGGATTGTGGATGGATTTTTACCGAAAAATCCCATGCAAAAGGGTTCCCTTTTGCATGCGGCGAATTCCTTGGGCTGGCGACGGAAGGAAGCGGATTACAGAATTGATTTATGGAAAAATCAATTCACAATGCCATCCTATGACAATATCGACAAAAGGGAACCCTTTCGTTTCTCCGTCGATCCGTCACATTTCATGATTCCCTGAAGTTAGCCGCCATTGCTTTGCTGGCATTCGGCTTGTCGGGCTGCTTCGACCAGGAAGAGACCGACAAATACGTCGAAGACGCCAAGCGCCTTGAGACGAATACCGCGTACCTTCTGCAAGACGGTGTTGTGGAGCGGTATAAAGCTCGTGGTGAGCTTCCCAGCCTGCGCCAGCAACTCGATGCGGCCTCTGCCGACATCGCGTCTTTCTTCCATAAGAATCCTATAAACGTCCAACTACCAAAGCAGCCGGAATCGGTCATGAAAATTAGCGAGCTGGGTGAGGCTATCCATGCCCGAAGTGTGGAGGTCTACAACGCGCTGACAGAGGGACGCTTTCTCGTCGCAAACCCGCCTTCGGGTGATGCATGGGACGAGGCGTTACGCCATCACGTCGCCAATGCCGAACCGAACCGACAGGAAGCCGCCATCCTGTACGGCGGCATGATAATGGGTAGATGCGACAGGCTCGCCGATTATCTGGGAAGCGAGTTTCCGGCAGATGACCTTCTGGCACGCTTTGAACGTAGTCTCGGCTTTTTCTTGGACGACAGGAAGGAAGAATATGTTCTGATTGCTCCGTTCAATCTCACTTTCGGAGAGTATGACTTTGAGCGGCAAGCCTTCCCTGTTCAGTCATATCACGCGTCCGACAAGGCAGGCGCTCTGACCTTCAAGAAGGAAGAGCGTGGTACCGATCTGAAAGTTTGGCAAGATGATCGGTATCGGTGCCAATTCAACGATCCCGATCTCGAAAAGAACGGCCTTCGCGCTCCAAAGGAAATCAACCTGTCACGCAGCCTGCTATTGTCACAGGCCGTTGAGGCGATACAGCGTCCGATTGCGATGCCGCCTGAACAGGCCGAGCGATTGATCAAGGACTATCAGGAAGCCGGAATCAGAACGCGATCCCTCTTGGCTGTCGCCTACTTCGCGAAACCGGACTGGCATAGCAGCGGGCGGTTGGTCGATGGTGATTTATCGATCAGCGGAGCCGCGAAATTGCTGCATATCGAATACTATGCCTATCCGCGCGCATTTCGCGGCAGTCTGGTTGGGAACCTGTTCTTTCAGACGAAGTTCGGACGCAGGCACGGGTTGGGCGGAGAATTCCTGGAAGAAGATATGATGCAGCTTCAAGGCCGTTTCGAGTATCTGCCCATCCGGCCTCCGGTCGCATCGGTTTCCTATCAATGAGTGAAGCGGGCGCAATTACGGGGCGGCTTCTCACTCGGATTGACGAGGGCAATTCAGCGGTCGCCTTTCCCGCGATCTGGTGCGAGCAGCCGACGTGTCCCGATCCGGCTGTCGTTCGAGCCTTCCCGCCTGATCCCGATATCGTCCAACCGCATCCACAGGCCGACGCATTAGTTTCGGCCTGTGGTGCGATCATCGTCCATGGTGGCAGCGGGGCTTACTACAGCCCCGTAAGCGACCGGATTCACATGCCTGACGCGGACAGGTTCTACGGGACCAATGCAGCGCAGAGAGCGCTGCATTGGTACGCCACGCTGTTTCACGAACTGATCCACTGGACGAGCCACCCTCAACGGCTCGACCGCCGACGCGAAGCGCACGGGCGGCGGCACAGCATCGCCAATTGCGACGACGAGTTGGAAGAACTGGTCGCCGAAATCGGATCGGTCATATTGCTCACCGAATTGGGCATCGCGGACGAACCGCCAGCACATGCTCTGCGGTGCATCCGCGATCATGCCGACATGCTGGAACGCTGCGTCGATTATGCGATGACCCGGTGCGGCGACATTGAATCCATGCGCCGGAATTTGAAGAGCTACTACTCGCTGGAAACCGCCGCACAGCGGGCGGAGGAAGCCGTGTCCTATCTGCGGGGTTTACAGTCATGAACCTGAACGACGAACAGCAACGCGTACAGGATGCGTTGCAAGTCCTGACCGATTATATCGAGCGACATGCCCGCGATTTGTCGATTGACGGATGCAACCAGCCTGCCGAGGCGGAGTTCATCCGGTCTGTCGCGCTCGGCAACGTCGTGGATGCGGTTATCGACAAGATGCCGTGGTCGTCAGCCGAGAAAGCCGACATCCGCAATGCCTATCTTCAAAGGCATAAGCCCTGATTTGTCGTAACTTGGATTTTGCAGGAAATTGACTGGCAATATGTGGAAGGAACCTTAGAAAAACTGGCATTCTTCACATAGTATTTTGTATAATTTTTGGATGAATCCAGATTTATCGAAAATATCATTTCGCCTCTACAATCACGAAGTCGTAAATCCTGATGATCCCAATTACGATCTATATGAAAGTAGCTATCCCGTGCATGGCTTTGGGAAGGAAATCCGTTTGGTAACCATGCCAAATGGATATTGGAAGACGCTGGATAAAGCCGTAAATCAGGATCAGGTCGTTACATGTGAACAGATTTACGAAGATATTTGCCGTGTGAACAACGACGATGATTCAGACTTCGATTTCTCATTGCGTGCTTGGATAGACGCCTACAGAACAGGCTACTATCGCTAATCGCCATCACCCATAAGCCGGATCAGCCTCAAACAAGCCCAAGAAGCGTTTATCCGCGAAATAGTTCACACGCTCAATCTGGATCGGGTTGCGTCCGGCCAGCATCAGTAATTGGTTTTGATGCTGGCGCGCGAAGAACCGTGCGACTTCATCAGGCCGCAGCAGCGGGCTTGTCTGACGCGAAATCGTCACACCGGATTGTCCCCGCATACGCTGCGCCATTGTCTGATCGCTGATCGAGGCGGATTCCGTGGTGATTTGGCCCAATTGCTGCGAGATGTAATCAGTGGTCGCTAAGTCCGTATTCCCGAAACACTGCACAAAACAGCTATTGCCGATATAGCTTTCCCAGCTTTCGGGATAATGCTCTTTGATCTGACTGATGTCCTGAATGACCGTCCATAGCTTCACACCAAACCCCGCGATCTGGCCAATTGCCGCCTGAATGCTCTCCATTCGTCCCAACACGGGGAATTCATCCAACAGGAAGATGATGTCTCCATGCGGCGGTCTGCACCGTTCACGCTCCATGCTGGAAAGCGCGGCGTTGACCAGCAACCGCAGCCATCGGTTATGCGTCCCCATCCGCATCGCCGGAAGGCATAGATAGATCGTCGTCGGGTGTTCCTTGAGCGCGCCGAATGAAAAGTTCGAGCGTTCAAGCACTGACCGCATG
The DNA here is from genome assembly GCA_020446465.1 of Novosphingobium sp. Classification (GTDB taxonomy): domain Bacteria; phylum Pseudomonadota; class Alphaproteobacteria; order Sphingomonadales; family Sphingomonadaceae; genus JAWKXU01. The sequence goes on from JAGREQ010000156.1 coordinate 4,309, forward strand.
GGCGGAGAGGACAGGAATTTGGTTTGGGTTCGCGCTGTTGAAAGCACCGACCCGCGTTCATTGTCACCCATATCCAATAGCGGAATGGCTTCTTGCGCCATTGCATCAGTGACAGGCCCGTCACCGCCCATCTTTTCCATTGTGCGGATCACCGTTTGCAGTTCATCGGAATTGAGCAAACGGCGAACTTCAATCAGGTTGCGGCGTTCGGGGTTTTCTTCCGTCTGGCAGATATACAGGATCAGCCCCTTGATCAGATTGCGCGCCGCCAGCGTCCAATGCAGATCGCGATCTTTGGACGATCCATAGATCAGGGACTCGGCGATGAGGTCAGCCTCATCCACCGCCATGTCGTCATCCGGATCGATACGATCCAGAGGATTATAGCCCGCGAGATATTGCGGGGCGGAGTTGCGCGTGACCCGAAACGGGTCAAGCACATGCACATCCTGTCCCATGCCCTTACAGCCTTGCGCACCTGCGCCGCGGCGCCCGGCTGTGATCGTGGCGAGTTCGCCCTTCGGATCGATCACGAACATCGAGCCTGGATAGAGCAGCAAGTTCGGGATCAGTGCCGAAACACCCTTTCCGGCACGGGATCCCGCAATGGTCATCGCATGACGGTCATCGCGTATGCCAATTGGGGTTTGCCCGACCTGGCCAAGGAAGACTTGTCCACTGGCGAATCGCATACCGCTGGCTACGCTATCCGAGGGCAACCATTCGGCAGTCGAGGATGGCGGGTAGGATTGCGAATGATCCCACCCTCTTGGGAGATCGACGATCATTGTAAGTCCGAGAATTCAGAGTGGGATGTCTGCCTAGGACGGCGCAGGGACTTGCCGCCAGCTTCGGCGCGGCGCTTCCTGGTAGATTGAAACATCAGCCAAGCCCGCAATCCCCGAAACGACAGGACAACCGTAAAGACCGTGATCGGGATCAATGCGCCGTATTTGAGGAACCAGCCCCACAGCTCTAGCACGCTGCCGGGCCAAAGCTGCGTCAGCCATATACCCACTCCGAACAGGCAGATACTCCAGAGAAATTGAACAATGATTTTCGCTGTTGATCCAAACACGCAGCACCTCCATCAAGTTAGAAGCTTCAAATTCAGCCGATCTCTCACCGACCAAGTGACATGCCGGCCTTTCGCCATTTGCCTTGGCGGGCTG